>NZ_JAPCIA010000002.1:300000-455000 GCF_026107375.2 Sphingomonas sp. BT-65 | reverse complement strand
GCACGTGAAACCCTGTCTGAACATGGGGGGACCACCCTCCAAGCCTAAATACTCGTACATGACCGATAGCGAACTAGTACCGTGAGGGAAAGGTGAAAAGCACCCCGATGAGGGGAGTGAAACAGTACCTGAAACCGAACGCCTACAAGCAGTGGGAGCATCTTTAGGGTGTGACCGCGTACCTCTTGCATAATGGGTCTGTGACTTAGTGTATCAAGCAAGCTTAAGCCGTTAGGTGTAGGCGCAGCGAAAGCGAGTCTGAATAGGGCGACTGAGTTTGATGCATTAGACCCGAAACCCGGCGATCTAGGCATGACCAGGTTGAAGGTGGGGTAACACTCACTGGAGGACCGAACCGTTTAATGTTGAAAAATTATCGGATGAGTTGTGTTTAGGGGTGAAAGGCCAATCAAGCCGGGAAATAGCTGGTTCTCCGCGAAATCTATTGAGGTAGAGCCTTGGACGAATACCCTAGGGGGTAGAGCACTGGATGGTTGCGGGCGGCGCGAGCTGTACCAATACTAACCAAACTCCGAATACCTAGGAGTACTATCCAGGAGACAGACGGCGGGTGCTAAGGTCCGTCGTCAAAAGGGAAACAGCCCTGACCTACAGCTAAGGTCCCCAAGTCATCACTAAGTGGGAAAGCATGTGGGAATCCCAAAACAGCCAGGAGGTTGGCTTAGAAGCAGCCATCCTTTAAAGAAAGCGTAACAGCTCACTGGTCTAAACAAGGGTTCCTGCGGCGAAAATGTAACGGGGCTAAAGTGATGCACCGAAGCTTAGGGTGTGGATTTATCCACGCGGTAGCGGAGCGTTCCGTAAGCCTGTGAAGCCGAAGGGTAACCGACGGTGGAGGTATCGGAAGTGCGAATGCAGACATGAGTAGCGATAAAGAGGGTGAGATGCCCTCTCGCCGAAAGACCAAGGGTTCCTGCTTAAAGCTAATCTGAGCAGGGTGAGCCGGCCCCTAAGACGAGCCCGAAGGGGGTAGTCGATGGGAACCACGTTAATATTCGTGGGCCTGGTGGTAGTGACGGATGGCGTGTGTTGTATGCTCTTAACGGATTGAGCATGCTTCGAAGTTGTCCCAGGAAATAGCTCCACCGTATAGACCGTACCCGAAACCGACACAGGTGGTCAGGTAGAGTATACCAAGGCGCTTGAGAGAAGTGTCCTGAAGGAACTCGGCAAATTGCCTCCGTACCTTCGGAAGAAGGAGGCCCTGGCCTTGCGCAAGCAGAGTCAGGGGGCACAGGCCAGGGGGTAGCGACTGTTTAGCAAAAACACAGGGCTCTGCTAAGTCGGCTTCAAGACGACGTATAGGGCCTGACGCCTGCCCGGTGCCTGAAGGTTAAGTGGAGGGGTGCAAGCTCCGAAACGAAGCCCAGGTAAACGGCGGCCGTAACTATAACGGTCCTAAGGTAGCGAAATTCCTTGTCGGGTAAGTTCCGACCTGCACGAATGGCGTAACGACTTCCCCACTGTCTCCAGGACATGCTCAGCGAAATTGAATTCTCCGTGAAGATGCGGAGTACCCGCGGTTAGACGGAAAGACCCCGTGCACCTTTACTGCAGCTTCAGAGTGGCATTAGGAAATAACTGTGTAGCATAGGTGGGAGGCTTTGAAGCACCGGCGCCAGCTGGTGTGGAGCCTACGGTGAAATACCACCCTGTTGTTTTCTGATGTCTAACCTCGAACCGTTATCCGGTTCAGGGACCCTCTGTGGCGGGTAGTTTGACTGGGGCGGTCGCCTCCTAAAGAGTAACGGAGGCGTGCGAAGGTTGGCTCAGATCGGTTGGAAACCGATCGTTAGAGTGCAATGGCATAAGCCAGCCTGACTGCGAGACTGACGAGTCGAGCAGAGACGAAAGTCGGTCATAGTGATCCGGTGGTCCCTCGTGGAAGGGCCATCGCTCAACGGATAAAAGGTACGCCGGGGATAACAGGCTGATGATTCCCAAGAGCTCATATCGACGGAATCGTTTGGCACCTCGATGTCGGCTCATCACATCCTGGGGCTGGAGCAGGTCCCAAGGGTTTGGCTGTTCGCCAATTAAAGTGGTACGTGAGCTGGGTTCAGAACGTCGCGAGACAGTTTGGTCCCTATCTGCCGTGGGCGTCGAAATTTGAGAGGAGTTGACCCTAGTACGAGAGGACCGGGTTGAACATACCTCTGGTGTACCTGTCGTCGTGCCAACGGCGCAGCAGGGTAGCTATGTATGGACGGGATAACCGCTGAAAGCATCTAAGCGGGAAGCCTCCCTCAAGATAAGATTTCTTAGGACGGTGGTAGACCACCACCTTGATAGACTGGATGTGGAAGTGCGGTAACGCATGGAGCTAACCAGTACTAATTGTCCTATTCGCGCTTGATGAGTCCCACCATCAATGACAGCTCTGCTGATCATTGAGGTTGTTGACCTTGAGCCTTGATTACATCGAAAGATGGTGCACGCATCGATTTGAAACCCAAACCCGCAGCCACCTGCTTCATTGCTTGGTGACCATAGCGTCAGTGACCCACCCGATCCCATCCCGAACTCGGCCGTGAAACCTGACTGCGCCGATGGTACTAACGCTCAAGCGCTGGAAGAGTAGGACGTCGCCAGGCATTGCAGCCGGTGGCAGCGGAGTTTGGAAAACCCATTCACAATGTCAGATACGCAAAACGCGCGTCGCGCTCTAACGGCGCGGCGCGTTTTGCTTTTTCTGGGCGCTGCGTCCTTTGACGTGTTGCGCAACAAGCGATTGGCGCGGGGTGGAGCAGCCCGGTAGCTCGTCAGGCTCATAACCTGAAGGTCGTTGGTTCAAATCCAACCCCCGCAACCATCGCCGCAAACGACAAAAGCCGCTGACCTTCGGGTCGGCGGCTTTTGTCGTTTCGGCCCTCACGCACCGGGACGCTGTCCAGCGCGCGGCGCTTGCGCTACGATGCGGCGGATCCTGGAGGAAGAGATGACGACCGGAGAGCAAAGGGCGCATCTGCGCGGTATCGCTGCGGGCACGATGACCGGACTGGCCATCGGCCTTCTCATCGCACTGTTCATCGCAATCAAGCCGCAGTTCTTTGCCGCGCTGGTCGGGTAACCTCCAGTTTTGACTAGTCCGTTGCGCCGTCGCGCGCTGGTGCTCGGCGCCGTCTGTTCGAGCGTGGTGCCGATCGCCGCGCGCGCACGCGACGCCGATGTGCCCTATGTCCCCACGCCGCCCGAGGTGGTCGAGGGCATGCTCGACATGGCCGGGCTCAAGCCGGGCGAGCGGCTGATCGACCTCGGCTCGGGCGATGGCAGGATTCCGATGGCCGCGGTCCGCCGCGGCGCCAGCGCGCTGGGCGTGGAGATCGACAGCGATCTCGTCGCCCGGGCCCGTGCAAAGGCGCGCTTTGCCGGGCTCGAGGGCCGCGTGCATTTCGTCCGCGACGACCTGTTCACCGTGTCGCTGCGCGACGCCGATGTCGTCACCCTCTATCTGCTCCCTGACATCAACGAACGGCTCAAGCCCAAGCTGCTGAGCGAGATGAAGCCCGGCGCACGCGTCGTCAGCCACGCGTTCGACATGGGCGACTGGCCGCCCGAGCAGCATCGCGAGGTTTCAGAGAAGCATGTCTATCTCTGGACCATCCCCGCGATCGCCGGCGGCGAATGGCGGCTGGTCCGCGGCGACGGCACCACCGCGACGCTGGCAATCGCGCAGCGTTACAGCCGCGTGAGCGGCATGCTCGACGGCCGCGCGATCCGCGATGCCCGGCTTGCTGGGGCGGCGCTAAGCTTTGCAGCAGATGGCGTCGCCTACCGGGGCGCGGTTGGCGACCGCACCATCATTGGCGACACTTGGCGCGCCGAGCGGATCGACTAGCCCGCTCGACGCCCACAGCTACGCGCTCTAGACGGGCGCCATGCGCTACGACGACAATCGGACCGCCGACCGGCCGACCTTCGTCACCCATCTCGAATGTTCGATGACCGGCGAGCGATACGCGGCCGACACGCTGCACGGCCTCTCTTCCGTCGGCCGGCCGCTATTGGTCCGCTACGATCTCGATGCGGTCCGCGCCGCCGTTTCGCCCGTTGAACTTGCGCAGCGTCCCGCTGACCTGTGGCGCTATCGCGAGCTGCTCCCCGTGCGCCAGACCGCGAACATCGTCAGCCTGGGGGAGATCGCGACGCCGATCGTCCCGCTGCACAAGATCGCCGCAGGCGCCGGCGCCGCGACCTTGCTGGTCAAGGACGAGGGGCGCCTGCCCACCGGATCGTTCAAGGCGCGCGGGCTGGTCATGGCGATCTCGATGGCCAAGGAGCTGGGCGTCACCACCATCGCCATGCCCACCAACGGCAATGCCGGCGCCGCGGCGGCCGCCTATGCCGCGCAGGCCGGGATCGAAGCGGTGATCTTCTGTCCCGACGACACGCCCGAGATCAACGTGCGCGAGATCGCGGCGCAGGGCGCGCGCGTCTATCGCGTCAACGGGCTGATCGACGATTGCGGCAAGCTGGTCGCGGCGGGGAAGGCGGCCAATGGCTGGTTCGACCTCTCGACGCTCAAGGAGCCGTATCGGATCGAGGGCAAGAAGACGATGGGGCTGGAGCTCGCCGAACAGCTCGGCTGGGAACTGCCCGACGTGATCTTCTACCCCACCGGCGGCGGCACCGGGTTGATCGGCATGTGGAAGGCGTTCGACGAGATGGAAGCGCTCGGCTGGATCGGCGCGAAGCGCCCGCGCATGGTCGCGGTGCAGGCCGAGGGTTGTGCGCCGATGGTCCGCGCCTGGGAGCAGGGTGAGCGCCACGCGACCCGCTGGGAGGACGCGCACACCGTCGCCGCGGGGATCCGCGTGCCGCAGGCGGTGGGCGATTTCCTGATCCTCGACGCGGTGCGCGCGAGCAACGGCTTCGCCATGGCGGTGAGCGATGCCGCGATCCTGGAGGCGGTGGAGGACGCCGCACGGCTCGACGGTCTGCTGCTCTGCCCCGAGGGCGGCGCGACGCTCGCGGCGTGGCGCAAGGCGCTGGCCGAAGAGCTGATCTCACCCGACGATCGCGCAGTGCTGTTCAACTGCGCGACCGGCCTCAAATACCCGATGCCCGACCTGTCGAAGACGCTTGATCGCCACGCCCCGATCGATTTCGCCGCGCTTTAGGCTTCCCTGACCCGCAGCATCGCCACCGCGGCGACCAGCAGCGTCGCGGCGGCGAAGGCCATCGTCCAGATCGGCTCATCGGGGAAGAAGCGCTTCATGATCGACCCCATCACGGTCGCGACGAGCAGCTGCGGCACCACCACGAAGACATTGAACAGGCCCATGTAGATGCCGAGCTTCGCCTGCGGCAGGCTCGAGGCGAGGATCGCGTAGGGCATGGCGAGGATCGACGCCCAGGCGATGCCGATCCCGATCTCGCTCAAGATCAGCCATTGCGGATCGCGGATCACGAAGAAGCTCGCGAACCCCGCCACGCCGCACAGCAGTCCGACGATGTGCGTCCGCGCCTTGCCGAACCGCGCCGCGAGCAACGGCAGCAGCGTCAGCGCCGCCACCGCCGCCACGCCGTTATAGACGGTGAACAGCACGCCCACCCAGTTGGCGCCCTCCTGATAGCGCGCATCTGCCGCGTCCGTCGCGCCGTAGAAATATTGCGCGACCACCGGCGTGGTGTTGATCCACATGATGAACAGCGCCGACCAGCTGAAGAACTGCACCACCGCGAGCCGCTTCATCAGCGCCGGCATGCCGGTGAAGTCGCCGACGATATGGCTCAGCATGTTCGCCCCGCTGCCGCGCCGCGCGAGCTGGATCGCGGCCAGGCTCGCCACGCCGTATCCCGCGAGCAGCGCGCCGAGCAGATAGACTTCCTTCTCGAGCCCGAACTTGCCGACCGCGACAATCACCGCGAGCCCCGCGGCGATCCAGATCAGGCTCGACGTGTTCCCCCGCGCCGCGAGCAGGCGCATGGTGTCGCTCTCGGCTTCGGCGCGTGGCCCGTCGAACGCCGCCATCTCCTCCGGGCTATATTCCCTGGTGCTCAGAATCGTCCACAACACCGCGAGGAACAGCGCCGCCCCGCCGAACCAGAAGGCGTAGCGCACCGTATCCGGAATCCCGCCCCCCGGCGCCACGTTCGACACGCCCATATGCTCGAGCGCCCAGGGGAAGATCGATCCGACGACCGCGCCCGCACCGATGAAGGCGGTCTGCACCGCATAGCCCGCGCTGTGCTGGTCCTTGCGCAGCATGTCGCCGACAAAGGCGCGAAACGGCTCCATCGAGACGTTGAGCGACGCGTCGAGCACCCACAGCATCACCGCTGCGAACAGCAGCACCGGCGCCAGCGGCATCGCGAACAGCGCCAGCGCCGCGAGGATCGCGCCTGCAAGGAAATACGGCCGCCGCCGCCCCAGCCGGCCGAGCCAGGTGCGGTCGCTCATATGCCCGATCACCGGCTGCACCAGCAGCCCGGTCAGCGGCGCCGCGACCCACAGGGCGGGCAGATCGTCGATGCTGGTGCCGAGCGACTGGAAGATCCGGCTCATGTTCGCATTCTGCAGCGCAAAGCCGATCTGGATCCCGAAGAAGCCGAACGACAGGTTGAACAGGCCCCAAAAGCCCTGGCGCGATTTCTCCACTTCAGTTTCCTTGAATGATCAGGCGAGTGAGCCGCACGATCGGCGGACGACCAGCTTCGCCGGCAGCAGCACGTCATGCACGCGCTCCTCGCGGATGCGGCCGAGCAAGGTTTCGACCAGCGTCCGGCCGGCGGCGCGGGTGTCCTGCAGCACGGTGGTGAGCGGCGGGCTGGTGAAGCTCGCCGCGGCGATATCGTCGAAGCCCACGACCGCGACGTCCTCGGGCACCTTGCGGCCATGCGCCGCGAGCGCGCGCATTGCGCCGATCGCGATCAGGTCGCTCGCGGCGAGGATCGCGTCGAACGTCTCGCCGCTCGCGATCAGCGCCTCGGCCGCGGCGGCGCCTGCTTCCTCAGTCGTCAGCGCATCGAACTGGAGGCGCTTGCGCGGGATGATCCCGCCCTCCTTCAATGCCGCGACATGTCCGCGATAGCGGTCGTGGAATTCGGGATAATGGCTCGATGCATGCCCCAGAAAGGCGATGTTGCGCCGCCCGAGGTTCAGCAAATGCCGTGTCGCTTCGCGCCCGCCGCCCTGATTGTCGCAGCCGACGGTCAGGCCCAGCCCCTCCGACTGCACCGATCCCCAGCGCACGAAATGCGTGCCCTGCGCCATCAGCTCGCTGAGCTTGTCGCGATAGAGTTCGTAATCGCCATAGCCGAGCAGGATGAGGCCATCGGCCCGCCGGCTATCCTCGTAATCATGGTGCCAGTCGCTCGCCAGCTGCTGGAAGGAGACGAGCATGTCCTGCCCATGATCGGCGCAGGCGCGCATGATCGATCCCAGCATCGACAGGAAGAAGGGGTTGATCACGCTGTCGTCGGCGCTTTCGTCCTGGAAGATCAGCACCGCCAGCGTCTCGGCATGGCGGCTGCGCAGGTTCGATGCCGCCTTGTCGACGCGGTAGTTGAGCTTCTGCGCGATCGCCTCGATCCGCTTGCGCGTCGCCTCGTTGACGCCCGGCCCGCCGCGCAGCGCGCGCGAAACGGTGGGCTGCGACACCCCCGCGAGGTGCGCAATGTCGAACGAGGTCGGCTTGCGTTGCATGGCCAGCGGCCCGTCTCCCCTATCGCCTGCGGATGTGCCCTCCGCTCGGCCTCCCGAACTTCACTCCACTTCGCCCCCCGCGTCAATGTTGCGCAATAGCCACGCAGCATCGCCACGGCGCTGAATACGTATGCCGTCCGCTGGCCGCGCGGCGGGCTTGGCGCGATTATGGCGTCAACGCGCCCGATCCGGCGCGACTTGGACAGAACAGGCCGGCCAGAAAGGGCCGGCATAGGGGAGGAACGATGAATTACACCGCCACCGGCCGTTCGGCCGCCCGTCTCGCACTCGGCGTCAGCGGCGGCGCCATTGCCGCTGTGCTGTTCGTCGCGGCGCCCGCCTATGCGCAGGAAACGCCGCCGGCCGAGGATGAAGGCACCGAGGTGACCGTCACCGGCTTCCGTGCCGCGATCGAGTCCGCGGTCGCGACCAAGCGCGAGTCGAACCAGATCGTCGAATCGATCTCGGCCGAGGATATCGGCAAGCTGCCCGACAACTCGATCGGCGAAGCGATCGCCCGCCTCCCCGGCCTCACTGCGCAGCGTCTCGACGGGCGCGCGCAGGTGATCTCGGTGCGCGGCCTCTCGCCCGATTTCTCCTCGACGCTGTTCAATGGCCGCGAGCAGGTGACGACGGGCGACAATCGCGGCGTCGAGTTCGATCAATATCCCTCCGAGCTGATCGGCGCGGTCGACGTCTACAAGACGCCCTTCGCCGGCCTGATCGGCCAGGGCCTGTCGGGCACGATCAATCTGCGCTCGATCCGCCCGCTCGATCATGGCCGCCGCGTGATCGGCCTCAACGCACGCGGCGAGCTCGTCTCGCCGGGCAAGCTCAACAGCGGCACCAACGACAAGGGCTATCGCGGCAGCCTCACCTATATCGATCAGTTCGCCGACGACACGGTCGGGATCACGCTGGGCGTCGCGCATATCAATTCGCCGACCCAGTTCGAGCGGTTCAACGCCTGGGGCTATCCCACCTTCGACACCAACAACGATCTCTACGGCATCCGCAACACGCAGGGCACGCCCAGCACCGCGGACGACACCTTCACCCCGCGGCCCGAATATGCCGCGGCGCAGGGCGCGCAGATCATCGGCGGGTCCAAGCCCTATGTGCAGTCGACCGAGCTCGAGCGCACCAGCGCGCTGGCGACGCTGCAGTTCAAGCCCAATCCCGATCTCAACATCGTGCTCGACGGCTATTATTCGAAGTTCCGCGACGAGCAGACGCTGCGCGGCATCGAATTCCCGCTCTATTGGGGCAATGCCGTGCTCCAGCCCGGCTATACCGTCACCGATGGCGTGATCACCGACGGCACCTGGGGCAACGTCAAGGGCGTGGTGCGCAACGACGCCAATCTGCGTGAGGCCGATCTCTATTCGGTCGGGCTCAACATCGCCTACAACACCGGCCCGTGGAAGATCAGCGGCGACGCCAGCTATTCGCGCGTCGACCGCGAGGACAAGGTGCTGGAGACCTATTCGGGCACCTCGCGCGGCGCCGGCAACGGGCCGTACGACACGCTCGGCTTCGGCCGCAATTCGAACGGCACCTACAGCTTCGATCCGACGCTCAATTATGCCGATCCCGGCCAGATCTTCCTGACCAGCCCGCAGGGCTGGGGTGCGGATAACACGCCGGGCGGGCAGGACGGCTTCCTCAACAACCCCAGCACCACCGACGAGCTGCTCGCCTTCCGCCTCGATGTCGAGCGCGAGCTTGGCGACAACCAGGGCAAGCTGGCGCTCGGCGTCGCCTACAACAAGCGCGACAAGAATCTCGACCTGCAGCGCTTCTATCTCGGGCTCAAGGCGAATGCGGCCGATCCGCTGCACAACACCAGCGTGCCGATCCCGGGCGACCAGCTGCTCGATCCGACCGAGCTCGCCTTCCTCGGCATTCCGGGCATGGTCAGCTACGATCCGCTCGGGATGGCCTATAGCGGCATCTACAATTTCAACCCGGCGACCGACGCCAATCTCTTCGCCTTCAGCTGGGGTGTGCGCGAGGAGATCCTGACCGGCTATGCCCGCTATGACGTCGACGTCGAGATGTCGAACGGGTCGAAGCTGGGCGGCAATGTCGGCGTGCAGGTCATTTCGGTCGACCAGTTCTCGAATGGCCTCGGCGCGAGCGGATCGCCGGTCGCGACGATCACGGACCTGTCGGACGGGGTGCGCTACACCTATGTGCTGCCCAACCTCAGCCTGGTCGCGCGCCTCAACGGCGGCTTCACCGTGCGCTTCGGCGCGGCGCGCCAGCTCGCCCGTCCGCGGATGGACCAGATGCGCGCCTCGCTCAACTTCGGCTATGACAGCAACCGCGCGGGCAATACCGACATCAACTTCTCGCCGTGGAGCGGGACGGGCGGCAATCCGCGGCTGCGGCCGTGGATCGCCAACGCGGTCGATCTCTCGGTCGAGAAATATTTCGGCCGCGACAGCTACATCGCGCTCGCCGGCTTCTACAAGAATCTCGAAACCTACATCTTCGAGCAGAGCAGGGTCTACGACTTCTCCGGCTTCCCGGTGACCAGCGGTCCGGAACCGGCGTTGCGCCAGGGCATCGTCACCCAGTGGCAGAACGGCGAGGGCGGGCAGCTCTACGGCGCCGAACTGTCGGCGACCTTCTCGCTGCGCAACCTCTCCGAGGCGCTCGACGGCTTCGGCGTGCTCGGCAGCGTGTCGGTCACCGAAAGCTCGATCACGCCCAATCCGGGCAATCCGTCGCAGCCGCTGCCCGGCCTCTCCAAATGGGTCGCGAACGGCACGGTCTATTTCGAGAAATGGGGCTTCTCGGCGCGCGCCAGCGTGCGGCACCGGTCGAGCTTCCTCGCCGAGCTGAGCGGCATCGGCACCGAGCGCATCCAGCGGCTCGCCAAGGCCGAGACGATCGTCGATGCGCAGATCGGCTACGAATTCCAGAACGGGCCGCTCAAGGGGCTCGGCATCCTGGCGCAGGCGCAGAACCTGACCGACGAGCCGTTCATCACGCATGAAGCGGCGAACGAGAGCCTGACGATCGACTATCAGCGCTACGGAGTCCGCTATCTGCTCGGGCTGAGCTACAAGCTCTGACCATTCCCCCCGCCTCCCCGCCGCGGCGTGCCCGTGGCGGGGAAGTTTTGAGGATGGCAAGGATGACCGATCCAACGCCGCGCAATATCGTGATCGCGGGCGGCGGTACCGCGGGCTGGATGGCGGCCGCCGCACTCGCGCGCTTCTGCGGGCCGGGCTGGCGCATCACCCTGGTCGAGTCCGAGGAGATCGGCACCGTCGGGGTGGGCGAGGCGACGATCCCGATGATCCGCCTGTTCAACCAGGCGCTCGGCATCGACGAGGCCGAGTTCCTGCGCGAGACGCACGGCACCTGGAAGCTCGGCATCGAGTTCGACGGCTGGGGCGCGCCGGGCGAGCGCTACATGCATGCGTTCGGCGTGGTGGGGCGGGGGCTCGGGCTGCTGCCCTTCCATCCCTATTGGCTGCGCGCGCGCGCCGCGGGGCGCGCGGGGCCGCTCGGCAACTATGTGCTCAACGCGGTCGCGGCCAAGGCGAACCGCTTCGCGCATGTCGAGCGTGCGGCGGACAGCGCGCTGCCGGCGATGCCCTATGCCTTCCATTTCGATGCCGGGCTCTACGCCGCCTATTTGCGCCGTTATGCCGAGGCGCGCGGCGTGGTGCGCACCGAAGGCCGGATCGAGCAGGTCGAGCGCGACGGCGAGAACGGCGATGTCGGGGCATTGGTGCTGGCCAGCGGCGTGCGCGTCGCCGGCGAGCTGTTCGTCGATTGCTCGGGCTTTCGCGGGCTGCTGATCGAGGGTGCGCTCGAGACCGGGTTCGAGGATTGGGGCCATTGGCTGCCCTGCGACAGTGCACTCGCGGTGCCGTGTGAGCGCGCCGAGCCGCTGATCCCCTATACCCGCGCCACCGCGCGCGCCGCGGGCTGGCAATGGCGCATCCCGCTCCAGCACCGCACCGGCAACGGCTATGTATTCTCCTCGGCGCATATCGGCGAGGACGAGGCGGCGGCGACTTTGCTCGCCAATCTCGACGGCGCGCCGCAGGCCGATCCCCGGCTGCTCAAGTTCCGCACCGGCAAAAGGCGCAAGGCGTGGAACCGCAACGTCGTCGCGCTCGGGCTCGCGGCGGGGTTCATCGAGCCGCTCGAATCGACCAGCATCCACCTGATCCAGACGGGCATCACCCGGCTGCTCGACTTCCTGCCCGCGGGGCCGGTGACCGATGTCGAGCGGGACGCCTATAACCGTCTCACGGATTTCGAGATCGAGCGGATTCGCGACTTCGTGATCCTCCATTATTTCGCCAACTGTCGACATGATCCGTTCTGGAAGGCGCAACGCGGAATGCGACTTCCGGAGAAACTCAACTTCCGTATCGACATGTTCCGTTCGACCGGCCGGATCATCCGCGACCAGGACGAGCTGTTCGACGTTCCTGGCTGGGTGCAGGTGATGATCGGGCAGGGCATCGTGCCCGAGCGCTGGCACCCGCTCGCCGACACGCTCGACGACACGCAGCTCGACCAGTTCCTCTCCACCGTGGCCCAGGCCTATCAGCGCGATACCGCGCGTCTGCCGGGCCATGCCGACTATCTCGCGCGCTTCTGCGGCGCTCCGTCCACCCTCAGCCAGTCGAGTATCGCATGAGAACCCTCGCCCTCGCTTTTGCCCTGCTCGCCGGCACCTCCGCGACCGCGCAGACCGCCGCTCCGGCCGACCTGCGCGCCCGCGCGCCCGAGATGGAAGTGCTCTACTTCCTGCTTCCCGACCGGTTCGAGAATGGCGATCCGGCGAACGACCAGGGCGGCCTCAAGGGGGATCGCCTCGCCACCGGCTATGATCCTGCGAGTAAGGGTTTCTTCCACGGCGGCGACCTCAAGGGGCTGGTCCAGCGGCTCGACTATATCCAGTCGCTCGGCGCCACCGCGATCTGGCTCGGGCCGATCTACAAGAACAAGCCGGTCCAGGGCCCGAAGGGGGAGGAATCCGCCGGTTATCACGGCTATTGGATCACCGACTTCACCCGCGTCGACCCGCATTTCGGCACCAACGCCGAGATGAAGGCGTTCGTCGAAGCGGCGCACGCCCGCGGAATCAAGGTCTATCTCGACATCATCACCAACCACACCGCCGACGTCATCCGGTATCGCGAGTGCGGCGCGTGCGACTATCGCAGTCGCGCCGACTATCCCTATCAGCGCAAGGGCGGGGTCAAGGGCGCCGCGATCAACCCGGGCTTCGCCGGCGACGGCGTGCAGACGCCGGAGAATTTCGCCAGGCTGACCGATCCGAACTATGCCTACACGCCGTTCGTGCCCGTCGCCGAGAAGGGCGTGAAGGTCCCAGCCTGGCTCAACGACCCGATCCACTATCACAACCGCGGCAACACCACTTTCCGCAACGAAAGCTCGACCATGGGCGACTTCGTCGGGCTCGACGACCTCATGACCGAAAGCCCGCGCGTGCTGCAGGGGTTCATCGACATCTATGGCGCGTGGATCGACCAGTTCGGGATCGACGGCTTCCGGATCGATACCGCCCGCCACGTCAATCCGGAGTTCTGGCAGGGCTTTTCCAAGGCGATGATCGATCGGGCGAAGGCGAAGGGCATCCCCAATTTCCATATCTTCGGCGAAGTGGCGAACGACGGCGATGTCGGCGACCTCGCGCTCCACACCCGCGTGCACCAGCTGCCGAGCGTGCTCGATTTCGGCTTTCGCGCCGCGGTCCAGCATACGGTCGCGGGCGAGAAGGGGCCGGACGTGCTCGCCGCGATGTTCGACCGCGATGCGCTCTACGAGGGCGGCGCCGAGGCGGCGCTGCGGTTGCCGACCTTCATCTCCAACCACGATCACGGCCGCTTCTCGACCGATGTGCGCAAGGCCTTCCCCAAGGCGAGCGACGACGAGGTGCTGGCGCGGGTGAAGCTCGGCCATGCGATGCTGCTACTGCTGCGCGGCGTGCCGACCATCTATGCCGGGGACGAGCAGGGCTTTGTCGGCGACGGCAACGACCAGGACGCGCGCGAGGACATGTTCCCGAGCAAGGTCGCGATCTACAACGACAACAAGCTGCTCGGCACGAGCAAGACCACCGCGGAGTCGAACTTCGACACCGGCCATCCGCTCTACGCCGAGATCGCCAGGCTCGCCGCGCTGCGCAAGACGACCCCCGCGCTGTCGCGCGGGCGGCAGGTGACGCGCGCCTATGACGAGAAGCCGGGGCTGTTCGCGGTCTCGCGCTTCGATCCGGTGACGGGCGCCGAGGTGTTGGTCGCGTTCAACACCAGCGGCAGGGCGATCACGCGACAGGTGGAGGTCGGGGTCGGCGCCACCACCTTCACGGCACTTGTCGGCCAATGTGCGCCCGCCGCCACCGCACCGGGCAGCGTCACCGTGACGCTGCCGCCCTTCGGCTATGTCGCCTGCGCCGCGGGAGGCGCCAAGTGAGCGAGCCTTCGCGCGTGCCCGCGGCACAGGCGACCCGCGACTGGTGGCGTGGCGCCGTGATCTACCAGATCTATCCGCGCAGCTTTGCCGATACGAACGGCGACGGCATCGGCGACCTGCCCGGCGTGGCTGCGCATCTCGAGCATGTCGCGTCGCTCGGCGCCGACGCGATCTGGCTGTCGCCCTTCTTCACCTCGCCGATGCGCGATTTCGGCTACGACATCGCCGATTATTGCGGCGTCGACCCGGTGTTCGGCACGCTCGCCGATTTCGATGCGGTGATTGAAAAGGCGCATGCGCTGGGCCTCAAGGTGATCATCGACCAGGTCTATTCGCACACCTCGGACCAGCATGAATGGTTCAAGGAAAGCCGGGCGAGCCGCGACAACCCCAAGGCCGACTGGTATGTCTGGGCCGATGCCAAGGCGGACGGCTCGCCGCCTACCAATTGGCAGTCGGTGTTCGGCGGTCCGGCCTGGACCTGGGACGCGCGGCGCGGCCAATATTATTTCCACAATTTCCTGAGCGAGCAGCCCGACCTCAATCTGCACAACCCGCAGGTGCAGGACGCGGCGCTGGCGGCGGCGAAATTCTGGCTCGACCGCGGGGTCGACGGCTTCCGCGTCGATGCGATCAACTTCTCGATGCACGACCCGCTGCTGCGCGACAATCCGCCGGCGCCCGACACCGGCGCGCCGCGCACCCGGCCGTTCGATTTCCAGCAGCACATCTACAACCAGAGCCACCCCGACATCGTCGGCTTCCTCGAGCGGCACCGCGAACTGACCGACAGCTATGGCGGGCGCTTCACCGTCGCCGAGGTCGGTGGGCCGACGCCCGAGGCCGAGATGCACGCCTTCACGCAAGGGCAGGGGCGGCTCAACAGCGCCTATGGCTTCGACTTCCTCTATGCGAACAAGCTGACCCCCGCGCTGGTGAAGAAGGCGGTCGAGACTTGGCCCGATGCGCCGGGCACCGGCTGGCCGAGCTGGGCGTTCGAGAATCACGATGCGCCGCGCGCCGTGTCGCGCTGGGCGGATGCCGAGCATCGCGATGCGTTCGCGGCGATGAAGATGCTGCTGCTGATGTGCCTGCGCGGCAACGCCATCCTGTTCCAGGGCGAGGAACTGGGGCTGACCCAGGTCGAGATCGGCTTCGACCAGCTTCAGGATCCCGAGGCGATCGCCAACTGGCCGCTGACCTTGAGCCGCGACGGCGTGCGCACGCCGATGCCGTGGCGGGCGGATGCCGCCAATCTCGGCTTCACCGCGGGCAAGCCGTGGCTGCCGCTCGGCCCCGACCACGCCGACAAGGCGGTGGACCGGCAGACCAGCGAAAACAGCTCGCTGCTCAACCTGACGCGCGGGCTGATCGCATTGCGGGCGGCAAATCCGGCGCTGCGCACGGGCGCGATGGAAGTGCTGACGGCGGACGAGGCGCTGCTCGTCTTCACGCGTGTCGCCGACGAGCAGGCGCTGACCTGCGCGTTCAATCTGGGCAAGACACCGCTGGCATGGCATCCAGCGCAGCCGGACCGATTCCGGGTGCTGGCGGCGGTGAATGGCGCCGCGCCGGGATCGCTGCCGCCCTATTCGGGGCTGGTGCTCGAACAAATCGCCTGAGAAGATGACGGCGTGGCAGGAGAGTGTGATGCGGATGCTGATGGCGCTGACAGCGTTGACTTCGGTGGCGGCGTTGCCGGCGCTGGCGCAGGGCGTGGTGCAGAATACCGCTCTGCAGGCTGGCGGCGCGAGCGCGGCGTCGCCCGACGGCAAGCTCCGCGTCACAGTCACCGTCGATGGCGACGGGCGGCCGCATTATGCCGTCACGCGCAACGGCAAGGCGCTGATCGAACCCTCGCGGCTCGGCTTCCTGCTTACCGACGCGCCCAAGCTCGAGCGCCGCTTCGCGATCGAGAGCCAGGCGACGACCTCCGCCGATTCCACATGGGAACAGCCCTGGGGCGAGTGGAAGACGATCCGCGACCGCCACACCGAGTTCCGCGTGCGCCTCAAGGAATCGACTGCGCTCGCCCGGGTGATGGACGTGGTGTTCCGCATCTTCGACGACGGCGTCGGCTTCCGCTATGAATTCCCTGACCAGCCCAATCTCAAGCATGCCAACATCGCCGACGAACTGACCGAGTTCGGCATCGCCGGCAACGGCACCGCTTGGTGGATCCCGGCGGGCGAGTGGAACCGCTACGAATATCTCTACAACCGCACCAAGATTTCCGAGGTCGGGCAGGCGCATACGCCGATCACGGTGAAGCTGGAGGACGGCACGCACATCGCGTTTCACGAGGCGGCCTTGGTCGATTATTCGAGCATGTGGCTGCGGCGCGTGACCGGCACCCGGCTCAAGGCGCAGCTTTCGCCAGGCGCAGGCCCGGCCAAGGTGGTCAAGCAGGGGCCGTTCACCACGCCGTGGCGGACGATGGTGATCGCCGACAATGCCGCCGGCCTCTACACCGGCAGCCGCATGACGCTCAATCTCAACGAGCCCAACAAGCTCGGCGACGTCAGCTGGGTGAAGCCCGGCAAGTTCGTCGGCGTGTGGTGGAACATGATCAAGGGCAAGTGGACCTGGGCGCGCGGCCCCCAGCACGGCGCGACGACGGCGAATGTGAAGCGCTATATCGACTTCGCCGGGGCGAACGGCATCCCGGGGGTGCTGGTGGAGGGCTGGAATATCGGCTGGGACGGCGACTGGTTCGGCAACGGCACCGACATGGATTTCTCAGGCCCGACCGAGGATTTCGATGCCGAGGCGCTTGCCGCCTATGCCAAGTCCAAGGGCACCGCGCTGGTCGGTCACCACGAGACCGGCGGTTCGGCCAGCCATTACGACAAGCAGCTCGACAAGGCCTTTGCCTGGTCGGCCGCGCATGGGCAGAAGGTGGTGAAGACCGGCTATGTCGCCGATGCCGGGCAGATCGGCCGGGTCGATCCCGACGGTTCCGAGCATCGCGAATGGCATGACGGCCAGTGGATGTCGAACCACCATCTGCGCGTCGTGCTGGCCGCGGCGAAGCATAAGGTGAGCGTCGATCCGCACGAGCCGATCAAGGACACGGGGCTACGCCGCACCTATCCCAACTGGCTCGCGCGCGAAGGGGCGCGGGGGCAGGAATATATGGCCTGGGTGGGCAAGAACCCGCCCGAGCATGAGGCCAATCTTGTGTTCACCCGGATGCTGTCGGGGCCGATGGACTTTACGCCCGGCATCCTCAGCCTCAAGGGCGAGAAGGACAGCGACATTCCCTCGACCATCGCCAAGCAGCTCGCGCAATATGTCGTGATCTACTCGCCGGTGCAGATGGCGGCCGACGAGCCCGAGGTCTACGCCAAGCTGATGGACGCGTTCCAGTTCATCAAGGATGTGCCCGTCGACTGGTCGGACACGCGCGTACTCAACGGCGAGGTCGGCGATTATGTGACGATCGTGCGCAAGGACCGCAACGGCGCCGACTGGTATCTGGGCGCGGTCACCGACGAGAGCGGCCGCAATCTCGAGGTCACGCTCGACTTCCTCGATCCGGGCAAGACCTATACCGCGCAGATCTATCGCGACGCGCCGGACACGCGCTACGACACCGAGACGCGGCACAAATACGTGATCGAGAGCAGGAAGGTGAGGCGCGGCGACAAGCTCATGCTGACGCTCGCGCCGGGCGGCGGGCAGGCGATCCGCTTCGCGGCGCGGTGAGGGTAGCGGTGCCCTGGAATGGCGGTGCCGCTGCGTTACGCTTGATCCTCCCTTTTCCGTCATGCTGAACTTGTTTCAGCATCCATCGTGCGACAGGCGGCTCAGTCGCCCGTGGAGAAATGGACCCTGAAACAAGTTCAGGGTGACGGTGGGGGGCGGAGGTGGACGCCGTTCCTACGCCGTGATCCACTCGACCTTGGGATCGTTGAAGTCGATCACGTCGGCGAGTTCCCAGACATTGCGATAGCCATAGCCGACCAGGTTGATGAAGGTCTGGATGTTGAGCGCCAGCGGCCGCGCCTTCATCGGCACCGGGCGCGTGCGGTTCGAGAAATTGTTGTTGCAGTAGATCAGGATGCGGCGGTGCACGTTCGGCCCCACCGTCTCGGCGAGCGACTCCGCGTTGAAATCGGGCAGCGCCAGGTTGACCGCGCCCTTGATATGCCCCTCGCGGAAGGCGGTCTCCGAGCGTGCGTCGAGCAGCAGCGTGCCGGGCGAGGCGGCTTCCGCCTTGAACCGGTCGAAGGGCAACAGGCGTTCGGCGCGCAGCGCGCGGACGTCGCCGGTCAGTTGCTGGAAGCCGGGATAGTCGATCTGCGGGTTGCGGGATTCGTCGACGCGGGACTGGCTGAGCGCGGGCGTTGCGGCGCCGAGGCCGACGAAGGAGAGGAACAGGCGGCGGTCCATCTTGCTGCTCCGTGATGTGGGCGTAACGAACCTGCGCTCCCGTGGCTTTCCGTCGCATGAACCGTTGACGCCGCGCGGGCCGCGGCGCACCGTCTCACCTGCAACAAAGGGGGAGCGCATGGCCGGCGGACTGTTTCGTACCAAGACGGTGAAGGGAGCGGCCGAGCATGCGCCCGAGCACCGCCTCGCCGCCACGCTCAGCTGGCCGCATCTCGTCGCGCTCGGCGTCGGCGCGATCGTCGGTACTGGCATCCTCACGCTGATCGGCGTCGGCGCGGGCAAGGCCGGACCGGCGGTGATCCTGTCCTTCGTCATCGCCGGCGCGATCTGCGCCTGCGCCGCGCTCGCTTATGCCGAGATGGCGACGATGATGCCCGCCTCGGGCAGCGCCTACACCTATAGCTATGCCGTGCTCGGCGAGCTGATCGCCTGGGTGGTCGGCTGGTCGCTGATCCTCGAATATTCGCTGGTGGTGAGCACCGTGGCGGTGGGCTGGTCGGGCTATGCCGCGCCGTTGCTCAATGCCTGGGCGGGCATGCCGATGGAGCTGATGGCCGGGCCGCATGCCGACGGCATCGTCAACCTGCCCGCGATCTTCATCATCGCCGTGGTCGCCGGGCTGCTGTGCTTCGGCACCAAGGAAAGCGCGACGCTCAACGCGGCTTTGGTGGTGGTCAAGATCATCGCGCTCGCGGTGTTCGTCGCGGTGGCGCTGCCTTACTTCAACGGCGCCAATCTCGAGCCGTTCGCACCGTTCGGTTTCGCCAAGACGATCTCGCCCGACGGTGTCGAGCGCGGGGTGATGGCCGCGGCGGCGATCATCTTCTTCGCCTTTTACGGCTTCGACGCGATCTCGACTGCAGCGGAGGAGACCAAGAACCCCGGCCGCGACCTTGCCATCGGCATCGTCGGATCGATGATCGCGTGCGTCGCGATCTACATGCTTGTCGCGGTCGCGGCGGTCGGCGCGGCGCCGTTCACGAGCTTCGCCAACAGCCCCGAGCCGCTCGCGCTGATCCTGCGCGAGCTGGGGCGGCCGGGCTTCGCGACCTTCCTCGCCGTGTCGGCGGTGATCGCGCTGCCGACGGTGCTGCTCGGCTTCCTGTTCGGGCAGAGCCGCATCTTCTTCACCATGGCGCGCGACGGGATGCTTCCCGTGGGCCTCGCCAAGGTCTCGCGCCGCGGCTCGCCGGTGCGCATCACCCTGTTCACCGCGGCGATCGTCGCGGTGATCGCGGGGCTGCTGCCGATCGACGAGATCGCGGCGCTCGCCAATGCCGGAACGCTCGCTGCGTTCACCTCGGTGGCGGTATGCATGATGGTGCTGCGCCGCCGTGCGCCCGATGCGCCGCGGATGTTCCGCACGCCGCTCTGGTGGCTGGTGGGGGCGGGCGCGGTGCTCGGCTGCATCTATCTGTTCTTCAGCCTGCCGGCCAAGACCCAGCTGTGGTTCCTTGCGTGGAACGCACTCGGCATTGTCATCTACTTCGCCTACGCGCGGCCCAAAGTGACTGCGAAAGGGGTCGAGTGAGCGGCTGGCATATCGGGATCATCGGCGGATCCGGGCTTTACGACGTCGAGGGGATCGAGGGTGGCGAATGGGTGAGCGTTGCCTCGCCCTGGGGTGCGCCGTCGGACGCGATCTTCACCGGCCGGATGGGCGCCGCGCGCGTCTCGTTCCTGCCGCGGCACGGGCGCGGACATCGCATTTCGCCCTCGGAGCTCAACAGCCGCGCCAATATCGATTGCTTGAAGCGGCTCGGCGTCACCGACGTGCTCGCGGTCTCGTCGGTCGGCAGCCTGCAGGAGATGCGCGCGCCGGGCACGTTCAGCGTGGTCGATCAGTTCATCGACCGCACCAAGGGGCGGCCGTCGAGCTTCTACGGCACCGGCATGGTCGCGCATGTCTCGATGGCCGATCCGGTGTGCCCGCGCCTGTCGCACCTGGCTGTCGACGCGGCGCGCGCAGCGGGCGCGGAAGTGCACGAAGGCGGCACCTATCTCGCGATGGAAGGTCCGCAATTCTCGACTCGCGCGGAAAGCCATCTCTACCGCAGTTGGGGCTGCCATGTGATCGGCATGACCGCGATGCCCGAGGCCAAGCTCGCGCGCGAGGCCGAGCTGCCTTATGCGCTGGTCGGCATGGTCACCGATTATGACTGCTGGCGCGAGGAAGAGGCGGCGGTGGACGTGGCGCAGGTGATTGCCCAGCTCTCTGCCAATGCGGAAAAGGCGCGCGCGATGGTGGTCAACCTCCTGCGCGACCTGCCGGAGGTGCGCGAGCCATCCCCGATCGACACTTGCCTCGACACCGCACTGATCACTGCGCCGCATGCCCGCGATCCCGAGTTGCTGGCAAAGCTCGACGCGGTGGCGGGGCGGGCGATCGCGTAGCTAGCGCGCGTCCGCTGCGATCCGTGCGAGGATCGCGCGCCGCCGCTCGTCGCTCGCGCTCGACCATTCGGCGATCTCGCCGAGCGTACGGCCGCATCCCTCGCAATAGCCATCGACCATGCGGCAGATGCTGACGCAGGGGCTTTCGACCGCTGGCAGGGGCGTGAAGTCGAGGAAATCGTCCTCGTCTTCGCTTGCGTTCACGCGGGGATGGTGAAGTTGAGGAAGTCGGGGATGGGGCCGTTCCAGCCCTCGTCGGGACCGTCGTCCTGCTCGTCGCGGCGGCGATTGCGGTCGCGCTCGCGGCGCGGGCGATCGTCCCGGTGCGGCTCGGGGCGGCGCGGTTCGCGCGGCTCGGGGCGGCGTTCCTCGCGGCGCGCTTCCCGGGGTTCGTCCTCGCGCGTCTCGCGCGGCGCCTCGGCCTTTTTCTCGCGCGGCTTCTCGTCGCGCGGTTTGGCCTCGGGCTTGCCCTTGGCCTGCTTCCGGCCGCGGCCCTGCTTCGCTTCCACCGGCGCGTCGCCGGCCGGCAGCTCGCCGATGCGCTCGATCTTGGTGCCCTGCAGCTTCTCGATATTGTCGATTGCTTCGGCGTCCGAGGAGGTCACCAGCGTATAGGCGGTGCCGGTGGCGCCCGCGCGGCCGGTGCGGCCGATGCGGTGGACATAATCGTCCGGATGCCACGGCGCGTCGAAGTTGAAGACGTGGCTCACACCCTTGATGTCGAGCCCGCGCGCGGCGACGTCGGACGCCACCAGGATGTTGACGTCGCCTGCCTTGAACCGGTCGAGCTCGGCGATGCGCGACGACTGGTCCATGTCGCCATGGATCTCGGCCGAGCGATAGCCGTGCTGCTTGAGGCTCTTGTTGAGCTCGCGCACCGTGGTCTTGCGGTTGCAGAAGATGATCGCGGTGCGGACGTCCTCGCGCTCGAGCAGCTTGCGCAGCGCCTCGCGCTTGGCGAACGCGCTGTTCGCCACCGGCACCAGCCGCTGAGTAATGTTGGTGTTGGTCGAGGCGGGACGGGCGACCTCGATCGTCTTGGGGTTCGACAGGAACTTGTCGGCCAGCTTCTTGATCGGCGGCGGCATCGTCGCTGAGAACAGCAGGGTCTGGCGGTTCGCGGGAAGCTTGGTGCAGATATTCTCGATATCGGGGATGAACCCCATGTCGAGCATCCGGTCCGCCTCGTCGATCACCAGCAGGTTGCAGCCGGTGAGCAGGATCTTGCCGCGCTCGAACAGGTCCATCAGACGGCCCGGCGTGGCGATGAGCACGTCGACGCCCTTTTCCAGCGCCTTGACCTGGTCGCCCATCTGCACGCCGCCGATGAGGAGGGCCATGCTGAGCTTGTGATGTGTCCCGTATTTCTCGAAATTCTCTGCGACCTGCGCGGCTAGCTCGCGCGTCGGCTCGAGGATCAGGCTGCGCGGCATGCGCGCGCGGCTGCGGCCCTGCGCCAGGATGTCGATCATCGGCAGCACGAAGCTCGCGGTCTTGCCGGTGCCGGTCTGGGCGATGCCGATCAGGTCGCGCATCATCAGCACCGAGGGGATCGCCTGGCGCTGGATCGGAGTGGGATCGGTATAGCCGGCCTCTGTGACGGCCTTCAGCAATTCGTCAGAGAGGCCGAGATCGGCGAAGCTCATCCAGATGTCCGGAAAGAAGGGGCGCAGGCCCGCATTAATTAAGCCGCGCGCATTGGGGAAATGGCGCGCAAAGTCAAGATAAGTTCAAGTCAGCGTGCGGGGATCAGGGTACGAAATGCCTTGATCCGGCATTCGCCGCCCGAGCGCGAGCGGAACATGTCGCGCTTGGCGCAGATCATGCCGTCCTTGGTCGGCTTGACGTAGAAGCCCGAATAGAAATCGAGCGCGGGGCATTCGTTGCCGAGCTTGGCGCGCAGCCGCTTGCCGCCGGCGAGGAACAGGTCGACGCTGTCGGGACGCGTGATCGTGGCGCCGGCCAGGCTCTGCATCTTGACGCATTTGTCGGCGTCCTTCTCGACCCAGGCGATCGGCGGAAGCGGCGCGGCGGGGGCGGAGACGCGGCGCACCGCATCGGCGCGCGGCACGCGAATCACGAAATGCTGCTGGATGCGCACCTGCGCCACCCGTGTCACGCCGGTGTTCGCCTTGGACGCGGCCTTGCGCGTCTCGCCTGGCGGGGCGAGCGGCAGCAACAGCGCAGCACTGGCAGCAAGCAACAAATTCACCATCTCATCCTGCCCCATAGCGAGTGGGCTTGAACAGTGGATGAATTGCTCCCTGGTGCGGCGGATGGTAGCGGCGCGGAAATGACGCCGGCACAAGCGCAACTGGTCGAGGCCGTCGCGGCGCGCTTCGGCCCCAAGGCGGTGATCACCGACCGCCAGGCGATCGCGCCGTGGCTCGACGATTGGCGCGGCCGCTATCGCGGTGCCGCGGCCGCGATCTTGCAGCCCGATTCGGTCGAGGCGGTGGCGGAGACGGTGCGCCTCGCGGCGCAGCTGGGCGTGGCACTGGTGCCGCAGGGCGGCAACACCTCGATGGTCGGCGGCGCGACGCCACCGGCCGACGGATCGGCGCTGATCCTGTCGCTGCGGCGCATGGACCGCGTGCGCCGGATCGACGCGGCGGCGAACCTGATCGAGGCGGAAGCGGGGGTGATCCTCGCCCACCTGCATGATGCGGCGCTGGCACAAGGGCGGCGTTTCCCGCTGACGCTCGGCGCGAAGGGCAGCGCGACGGTGGGCGGGCTGGTCTCGACCAACGCCGGCGGCACGCAGGTGCTGCGCTTCGGCACGATGCGCGGGCTGGTGCTGGGGCTCGAGGCGGTGTTGCCCGATGGCAGCGTCCACGACGGCCTCGCGGCGCTCAAGAAGGACAATCGCGGCTACGACCTCAACCAGCTGCTGATCGGCGCGGAAGGAACACTCGGCGTGGTCACCGCGGCGAGCCTGAAGCTGGTGCCGGCCGTCCATGCCCGCGCGGTGGCGTGGGTCGGGCTCGCCTCGCCCCACGCTGCGCTCGATCTGCTGCGGATGGCCGCGGCGGCGACCGACGCGATCGAGAGCTTCGAGATCGTCCCGGCGCAGTCGCTGGGCGCGGTGCTGAGGCACGTTCCCGGTACGCGCGCGCCGCTCGCGGGCGAGCATCCCTGGCATGTGCTGATCGAGGCGGTGACGACAAGCCCGGCGCAGGAGGCGCCCGCGGCGCTGCTCGAACGGCTGCTCGGCCAGGCGCTCGAATCCGGTCTGGCGGCGGATGCGGCGATCGCCGCGAGCGAGGGGCAGGCCGAGGCGTTCTGGAAGCTGCGCGATTCGATCTCGGAGGCCGAACGCGCCAGCGGCCCGGCGCTTCAGCACGACATCTCGGTGCCGGTGGCGGCAATGCCCGATTTCATGATCGAGGGTGCGCGCGCGGTCGAGGCGCGGTTTCCGGGGACGAGCGCGGGGGCGTTCGGGCATCTCGGCGATGGCAATGTCCATTTCCATGTCCGCGCGCCCGCCGGAAGTCCGGCGGACTGGGCGGCACGTAACGCGGAAGTCGTGAGCCCGTTCGTCCACGATCTGGTCGTCGCGGCGGGCGGGTCGATTTCGGCCGAGCACGGCATCGGTCAGATGAAGCGCGACGAACTCGCCCGGCTTTCCTCGCCCGCGCGGATGCGTGCGCTCGCCGCGATCAAGCACGCAATCGATCCGCTGAACCTGTTCAACCCAGGGAAGCTCGTTTCCCTTGCGCCGGAGCGTCGCGGCCAATAGACCGCGCCAGTCCCGAATCCAGGAGAGTTTCATGGCCAGCGCGCCGCAAGCACAGGGTCTTCCGCTTTTCTACAACGACCTCCAGCCGCTCTCGAGCGAGATTCACGGCAATTTCCGCATCCGCCGCGCGGACGCGGCGCCGTTCCTCGCCAAGCAGCATGCGATCCCGCTGACGGTGGAGGAGTTCCCGCTCGTCCAGCGCCACATGCCGATCGTCTTCTCGATCGGTGACGAGGCGGTGCCGCTCGGGCTGATGGGCCTCAATGAGGGCGCCAACGTCTTCTTCGACGAGAATGGCAAGATCCGTGAGGGCGAGAACATCTACGTTCCTGCCTATGTCCGCCGTTACCCCTATATGCTCGCCCGGCTGCGTCCGGATGCCGAGGAGCTCTCGCTCTGCTTCGACCCGACCTCCGACACGATCGGTGCATTCGACGAGGGCGATGCGCTGTTCGAGGACGGCAAGCCGACCGAGCTGGTCCAGCAGATCCTCAAGTTCAACGAAGAGTTCGAGATCGCCGGCCAGAAGACCAATGCCTTCATCAAGGAGCTCAACGACCTCGAGCTGCTGATGGACGGCGAGGTCGCGATCCAGCCCGAGGGCGCAGCGCAGCCCTATATCTATCGCGGCTTCCGCATGGTCGACGAGAACAAGCTCAACGACCTGCGCGGCGACCAGCTGCGCAAGATGGCGCAGAACGGCATGCTGCCGCTGATCTACGCCCATCTCTTCTCGCTCGGCCTGATGCGCGAGATCTTCGCGCGCCAGCTGCAGCAGGGCGGCGTGGCGCCGCAGCCGGTGCCGGCGGCCTGAGGACATGCACGCTCCCGGCCGTGACCGTAACGGCCGGGAGCGTCGTGCGCGCCCCTCATACCCTTGTCGCGGGCCCCGCGACATCCGATATCCGGCAGGCACGCTTCCGGCAGGATTCCGCCTGAAACGAGCGGTTTGCAGGCCATTCCTCCTCAATTCGTCGCATTTCCGATTGTGGCCTTGAAGCCACGGTCAAGCCCCCCTATATCTCGTTGAGTACGGTTCCGTGTCCCCCCTTTCGCGGAGCCGTGCGGCACGCCCTCGGGCGTGTCTCCTCCCTGAACCTTGGCCGCCCGGTGGCAACACCGGGCGGTTTTTTTATTGCGCTGCCGCCGCGAGAGGGAGCGCCTCGTCCGCCACCGTCTCGATGATCCGGCGCAGCAGCGTTGCGGTGGCATCGAAACCGGCGCCGGGCGTTTCGCGGCGCCGGTCGAGATAGAGGGTGCGGTCGACCTCGACCTGGATCGCGTGGATGCCGGCTGCGGCGTCGGCGTGGCGATCTAGGACATGGCCGCCGGCATAGGGCGTGTTGACCGCGCTGCGCACGCCCGCGGCGTGGATCGCGCCCTCGATCCGGCCGACGAAGCGCGCTGCCGCCGATCGGCCGAAGCGATCGCCGATCACGATTCGCGCGGCGCCCGCCGCGAGCGGCGGCATCGAGTGGATGTCGAGCAGCACCGCGACCCCGAAGCGGTCGCGCGCCGCCGCCAGCGCCGCGGCGAGCGCGGCGTGATAGGGCCGATGATCGCGCTCGATCCGCTCACGCACCTCCTCGTCCGCGAAGCGGCGGCGCCATAGATCGACCGCGCTCGCGCGGCGGGGCACGAGGCCGAGCCCGCTCTTGAGCTTGAGCGACATCGCGCCCTCCGGCATCGGCGCCGCGCCTTCGTCGATGCGCGGATCGCGCTCGTGCTCGGCGCGGTTGAGGTCGATCCAGGCGCGCGCCCGGTTGGCGACGAACAGCGTTTCCGCCCCGCGCGCGGCGATCGTCAGCGTGTCGGCGTGCCGGTCCTCGAGCGGGAGCAGGCTGGCGAGCGGCACGCGCAACGCGGCGCGCAGCGGCAGCGGATAATCGCGCCCGGCATGGGGGACCGAGAGCACCACCGGCGACACCGGCGTTTCCGGGCCATGGCGGTCGAAGGAGGGGGGCACGCTCACGCGTGCAAGCCTATGCGCGCGGGGCGGGCAGGGCAACGGGCGGGACGGCTGGAAAATCTTAAACCCTTCGCGCATAGTCTATGGCCTCGCGGGCGGCCCGGATTCGCGCGGCGGGTGCGCCGCGCCGGGCGCGGCAATGGGGTTTGGATGATCAGGATTCTTCTGGCTGAGGACGATCGGGTGATGCGCGAGTATCTCGCGCGCGCGCTCGAGCGTTCGGGCTATGCCGTGACCGCGGTCGACCGCGGCACCGCGGCGTTGCCGCTGCTCGAGACCGAACGCTTCGATTTGCTGCTGAGCGACATCGTCATGCCCGAGATGGACGGGATCGAGCTCGCGCAGAAGGCGGGCGAGATCGCCCCCGACATGCGCGTCATGTTCATCACCGGTTTCGCCGCGGTCACGCTCAAGGCGGGCAAGCAGATTCCGTCGGCGCGCGTGCTGTCCAAGCCGTTCCACTTGCGCGACCTGGTGCTCGAGGTGGACCGGTTGTTCGAGATGGAGCAGGTCCCGAGCAGCAACTAGTGTACTCCGCGTGCGCGGAGGCGGCACCGGCCCACTCCCCCACCCGGCCACCCATAAAATACACTGGCGTGGGTGGCCGGGTGGGGGAGTGGGCCGGTGCCGCATTCAGCGTAGCTGAATCTCAAACCGAACGCTCCGGCGCTTGCAAGGGGGGACGCCCCCCGCTAAAGCGCCGCTTCCCGAGATTCGCCGCAAGGCAATCGGGCGCGTAGCTCAGTGGTAGAGCACTGTGTTGACATCGCAGGGGTCGCAAGTTCAATCCTTGCCGCGCCCACCATTTCAAAAAGCCGGCTGCCCCAGGGGGCGGCCGGCTTTTTTACGCGCTGGTCCCTCAAAACTCCCCGGCGACGCCGACCCGCACGATGTTGTTGCCGTTGCCGCCATAGGCGAAGCCGGCGGTGGCCGCGAGCGGGACTTCGGTGTTGAGGCGATGCGCGACCGACCCGCCGATCGCCTGATAGCCGCGGAAGAACGCGCCATTGACCGAATAGCTCGTCCGGCCCGGCTCCGACGGCATCGGCGCATAGCCTAGCGCGGCGACCGCGGCGATCCCGCGCCGCGAATCCTCGCGCACCTCGCTGAGGTCGAAGCCGAGCGCGGCGACGCGGCCATCGGTATATTCGTTGGCGGAGGCCAGCGTCTGCGCCATGCCGGACTGGAGCTGGCCGACATTGGCCGCGTCGGTGGGGGCGACGCCCGCCGAGACATAGACGACGCGCCGGGTGGCGGTCGACGAGCCGACCGACACGACGTCGGACATGCCGTCATCGCTGGCATTGGCGCCGATCGCCACCGAATTGGTGCCGGTTGCCTGCGCGCCGCTGCCGACCGCCGTCGCATTCTGCGCGGTGGCCTGTGCGGTGCTGCCGAGCGCGGTCGCATTCTGCGCGGAGGCCTGTGACGCGTTCCCGACCGCGGTGGCCCAGGCGCCGGAGGCGACGGCCCCTCCGCCTCCCGCCGAGGCATTCGAGCCGCTCGCGACGGGCAGGTTGGCGCCCAGGGCGTTGTCCGAGGTGAAGCCGCCGAACTGCTGGCCGATGATCCCGTCGATGATCGCCTGGACGCGCACATTGGTCGCGGCGAGCTGTGACCCGTTCACCGCGTCGGTCGAGACGGCGTCCAGCGCCCCCGCCGCGACGCCGGTCAGCTGCCGGTTGCCGCCGGTGCCGGCGAAATTCACCGTGCCGCCGTCGGTCTGCGCACCCACAGTGAGCCCGGCGCCGGGCGCTGCCTGTTGCACCAGCCCGATCGTGCCGGCGCTCACCGCATCGGTGAGGTCGCCGATCGCGGTGGTGTTGGCGTTCACCGCGCCTTGCAGATTGGTGATCGCCGTGTTGCTTGCCCCGACCTGACCCTGAAGCGTGGTGATGTCGGCGGTGTTGGTCGTCACCTGAGTCTGCAGATTGTTGATCGCGCCGGTATTCGCCGCGGTCTGGCCCTGCAGTTGGGTGATCGCGCCGGTATTCGCGGCGATCGCATTGGTGTTGGTGGCGACCTGGCCCTGCAGGGTGGTGATGTTCGAGGTGTTGGACGTGACCTGGGTCTGCAGGTTGGTGATCGCGCCGCTATTGGCGTTGGTCTGGCCCTGCAACGCGCTCACCGCGCCATTGGTGGCGGTGATCGCGCCGTCGAGCGCGGTGATCGCGCCGCCGACGCTGGTCTGGTTCGCGCCCTGAACGCTATAGGACGGCGCGGTCACGGCCCCGTTGGCATCGACGCTCGCGCCGCCGCCAAGCGCATTGGCCACGCTCTGGCCGGCGCCGTGGAGCTGGCTTCCGTTCACCGCGTGGTTGGACGTCGCGTTCACCGTGCCGGGGGCGACGCCGGCCAGCTGCCGGTCGCCCGCGGTGCCGGTGAAGTTGACCACGGTGCCACCGCTGTTCATCGCCACGGTGATCACCGCGCCCGGACCCGCCTGCTGCACCAGGCCGAGCGTGCCGTTCGACAGCGCGGCGATCGCGCTGCTGTTGTTCGCGATGCCGGTGGTGTTGGCGGTCACCCGCTGATCGAGATCGGTGATGTCATCGGTGTTGTCGGTAGTCTGGGTGTCGAGCGCCGTCAGCGCGTCGCCGACATTGGTGCGCGCGGCGCCCTGGATCAGGTAGCTCGGCGCGGCGAGCGTCCCGTCGGGGTTGACGCCCGCCCCGCCGCCCAGCGCGGCGGCGATGCTGCCGTTGCTGGCATGGATCTGCCCGCCATTGACCGCCTCGGTCGAGCCCGCCGCGATCTGGCCGTTGGCCACGCCGGCGAGCTGCCGCGCGCCGGCGGTTCCGGTGAAATCGACGCGCGTGCCGCCGCTCGCCGCCGCGACCGTCACCGGCGCGGTGGCGTTGGCTTGCTGGACGAGGCCGACTGTGCCGTTGCCGATGCTGCCGGCCAGCGCGTTGATTGCCGCGGTGTTGCCGGCGATGTTCGTCTCGGCGGTCGTCACGCGGCCGTCGATCGTCGTGATTGCGCCGGTATTGGCGGTGACCTGCGTATCGAGCGCGCTCAGCGCCGCGCCGACATTGGTGAATGCGCCGCCCTGGACCGCATAGCTCGGCTGGGTGAGGGTACCCGTCGCGGGGTCATAGGTTGCGCCGCCGCCCAGGCTGGCCGCCACCCCCGCGCCGAGCGCATCGGCCTGCGCGTCGATGCCCTGGAGCTGGGACACGTTGACCGCATCGGTCGCGTCCGACCCCGCCGCGACGCCGGTCAGCTGGCGCTGCCCTGCGGCAGTGCCGATCGACACTTCGCCGATCGAGGTCTGCGGCGCGGTCAGCCCGGTCGCGGTATAGCCGGCCAGCGCCCCCCTGCTCGCGACGGAGGAGCGGCCGAGCGCGACGCTGTTCGCGACGGTGACGCTCGACTGGCGGCCGAGCGCTACGCTCTCGGCCGCCGTCGCCGAGGCGAAGCTGCCGACCGCCATGCTGTCGGCAGCCGAGGAGACCGCGCCCTGGCCGAGCGCGGTGGCGCGCAACCCCGCCGCCGCATTGACGCCATAGGCCACCGACGAGTTGCCGGCATTGGCCGAGCGGCCGACGGCGGTGCCGTTGGTTCCCGCCACCGCGCCCGATCCGACCGCGGTCGACTGGACCTGGATCGCCGATGCGCCATCGCCGATCGCGGTCGAGTTCTGCGCGGTCGCCCGCGCGCCATTGCCGATCGCGACGGTGTTGACGCGAGTCAGGTCGACCGTGTCGCCGGCCTGCGCGCCGTTGCCGATCGCGATCCCGTTGGCACTGGTGGCGAGCGCGCCATTGCCCTGCGCGACGCTGCCTGCGCCCTCCGCACGCGCGCCCGTACCGAATGCCGAGGCATTGTTGCCGCTTGCAATGGCTCCGGCGCCGATCGCCGTGGCATTGCCCGCGCCGGCACTGCCGGCCTGCGCGCCATTGCCGATCGCGATCGAGTTGCCGGTGCCCGCGGTCCGCGTTGGTGTCGCGCGACTGTTGCCGATCGCGATGCCGCCATTGTCGGTCACTTCGGCCGCGGGCGTGGTTCCCGCCGGGCAATCGGGATTTCCGCTTACCGCAACCCCGCCATTGGTCGCGCCGCCATTATTGACTACGGCCGGCGGGTTGGCCGGGCAGGCTGGCGTCGGCGGCGGGACTTCGGGATTGACCGCCACCTGCGCGAACGCCGGCGTTGCGAGGGAGCTGAGCAGGATCGCGAGGAGCGGGACCCGGTGTCGCGTGCGCCGCCACGCGGGCGGGGCGACGAGGGCCGAGCTATCGAGAAAGACACGGAGGTCTGAAACTGAACGAGCACGCGACATGGTACCTCTCCTTCACGCTACGACTTGGTCGTCAAAAGCGGGAAACGCCGGTCACGAAGGTGCAAGTTCTGTCAGGGACGCTTCCCTCGGAAATTACCTTTCATTGGCTATACATTTTCAAATGTGGGGCTGTTGGTGGCGATCATATATATACTGGATCAAATCAAATACAGATAATGGTGTAGTTACCAACTATGATCATGGTTGGGTATGCTCGGCGCATATGACCGCCCGCTTTTGCAGGTCATGTAGCCTTGGAAAGAAGCCCGTTGACGAAGTGCGAGTCATCTACGCCAATTGGAATGCGATGAAGAGAGGATCGTTCGGCGTGCGCGCACGTTCAATGACGGAGCGGGGCATCTGGAGGATGCAATGAACCAGCGCGATCAGGACCAGAACCGCAAGCCGGGCGGCCAGCAGCAACAGCAGCGCGACCAGAAGATGGACAAGCAGCAGAACCAGCAACCCCAGCGCCAGCAGGATGGCGGCGAGCAGGATCGCCAGCGGCGTGACAAGATGGATCGTGACGAGGACCAGGGCCGGCAAGACCGCTGACCCGCTTCGTCCGGAACCGGAAATTGGAAGGGGCCCGCGCGGCCCCTTCTTCTTGCTTTTGAGCCGAAGCGCGGCGCGCGCGTTCAGGCCCGCGCGCCGGTCTCGACCTCGCTCTCGTTCCAGCGCAGCGCCTTCAGCACCGTCTCGACGATATGCGGGGCGTTGAGCCCGGCTTCGTCATATTGCAGCTCGGGCTTGTCTTGGTCCTGGAAGACATCCGGAAGCCGCATGGTGCGGAGCTTCAGGCCATTGTCGATCAGCCCTTCGTCGCTCGCCATGGTCAGGACGTGCGCGCCGAAGCCGCCGACCGAATTCTCCTCGATCGTCACCGCCACTTCGTGCGTCGTGAGCAGGCGGCGGATCAGCGCCTCGTCGAGCGGCTTGGCGAAGCGCAGGTCGGCGACGGTGGTCGAGAGCCCCTTGGCCTCGAGCGTGTCCGCGGCCTTGAGCGCCTCGGCGAGACGCGTGCCGAGCGAGAGGATCGCGACCTTCTTGCCCTCGCGCACGATGCGGCCCTTGCCGATCTCGAGCAGCTCCGGCGCTTCGGGCAGCGGAATGCCGATGCCGCTTCCGCGCGGATAGCGAAGTGCGATCGGGCCTGCGTCATATTCGGCGGCGGTGCGAGTCATGTGCACCAGCTCGGCCTCGTCGGCGGGCGCCATCACCACGAAATTGGGCAAGGTGGCGAGATAGGTGACGTCGAAGCTGCCCGCATGCGTCGCGCCGTCGGCGCCGACCAGGCCGGCGCGGTCGATCGCGAAGCGCACCGGCAGGTTCTGGATCGCGACGTCGTGGACCACCTGGTCATAGGCGCGCTGGAGGAAGGTCGAATAGATCGCGCAGAACGGCCGCATGCCCTGCGCGGCGAGGCCGGCGGCGAAGGTGACCGCATGTTGCTCGGCGATGCCGACGTCGAAAGCGCGCGCCGGGTGCGCCTTGGCGAACTTGTCGACCCCGGTGCCCGAGGGCATCGCCGCGGTGATCGCGACGATCCGCTCGTCGGTCTCGGCGAGCTTGGCGAGCGTCTCGCCGAACACATTCTGATAGGCGGGCGGCCCCGGCGGCGCCTTGGCCTGCGCGCCGGTGATCACGTCGAACTTCTGCACGCCGTGATATTTGTCGGCCGAGGCTTCGGCGGGGGCATAGCCCTTGCCCTTCTTGGTCACGACATGGACCAGCACGGGCCCTTCGCGGGCATCGCGGACATTCTCGAGCACCGGGATCAGGTGATCGAGATTATGGCCGTCGACCGGGCCGACATAATAGAAGCCCAGTTCCTCGAACAAAGTGCCGCCTGTGACGAGACCACGGGCATATTCCTCGGTCTTGCCGAGCGACTGGTGGACGCGCCGCGACAGCTTCTTGACCATCCGGCTCGCAAGGCTGCGCAGCCCCAGATATTCGGACGAGGAGACGACGCGCGCGAGATAGGCCGAGAGGCCGCCGACGGGCGGGGCGATTGACATGTCGTTGTCGTTGAGGATGACGATCAGGCGATTGCCGGCCTGTTCGGCATTGTTCATCGCCTCATAGGCCATGCCCGCGCTCATCGCGCCGTCGCCGATCACCGCGATGCCGCGGCCGGGCGTGCCGGCGAGCTTGTTGGCGACCGCGAAGCCGAGCGCGGCGGAGATCGACGTCGAGCTATGCGCCGCGCCGAACGGATCGTATTCGCTTTCGCTGCGCTTGGTGAAGCCGCTGAGGCCGCCGCCCTGGCGCAGCGTGCGGATGCGGTCGCGCCGCCCGGTCAGGATCTTGTGCGGATAGCATTGGTGCCCGACGTCCCAGACCAGCCGGTCCTCGGGCGTGTTGAACACATAATGGATCGCGACGGTGAGCTCGACCACGCCGAGTCCTGAGCCGAGATGCCCGCCGGTGGTGCCGACGGCCGAGATCGTCTCGGCGCGCAGCTCGTCGGCGAGCTGGCGGAGTTGGGCGGGCTTGAGCGTGCGGAGATCGGTCGGCGTGTCGACGGTGTCGAGCAACGGCGTCGTGGGAAGTTCGGCCATTTACCGCATCTACTCCAGCGTCATGATGGTGTCCAACGCCCCTGCAGCGGCGAGGGATGCATCGTCATGAGCGAAAGATGAGCAGTCGCTGAAAAACGCGTGCGGCCGCCTCAGGCGGCTTGGCGCATCGCCAAGTTCCGCCCGAGTCGCCGTGCGGCATCGAGATTGGGCTGTTGGTCGGCGCCATGCGATTCGAGCAGCAGTTCGTGCCGCACCACGCGCGCGCCGCAATAGTCGAAGATGCCATGGTCGATCTGCGTGCGCATCGCACCGAAATAGCCGTGGCGCGCATAGGTGCCGGCATCGGTACCGGCGACCGCGACCAGCACGACCTCGAGCCGGCCGAGCTTCTTGCGCCCGTCATCCTCCGTGTACCCATAGGCCCAGCCATTGGTGAACACGCGGTCGATCCAGCCCTTGAGCAGCGCGGGGAAGGACCACCAATATACGGGATAGACGAGCACCAGCCGGTCGGCGCGGTCGATCCGCGCCTGCTCGGCGAGGATGTCCGCCGCCGGAGTCGCCGTCAGCAAGTGCGCGGCAAGGTCACGGGCGGTCTGGCGCGGATCGAAGCCTTCGGCCGCAAGGTCGGCGATCTCGACGCGCACCGCCGGATCGGATTCGCGAAGCCCGCCCGCAAATGCGTCTGCGATGGCATGCGTCAGCGAATCCGGATCGGGGTGGGAAATCACGACAAGGTTACGCATCAAACACCTCCGAATGGGCTGGCATCTCGGCCATCGAGTCTATATACTAATAGTAAGTTACTAATGGTATATAGAAATGTCAAGCAGCTCTGAAACGAGCGACAAGCGTGTGCGCATGGCGCGGGGCGACCGGCTGACGCAGTTGCTCGACCTGGCGTGGAGGATCGTGCGCGAGGAAGGGACGGACGCGCTCACGCTCGGCCATCTCGCGGCGCGCGCCGGGGTCACCAAGCCCGTGGTGTACAGCCATTTCGGCACCCGCGCGGGGCTGCTCGCGACCCTGTTCCGCCGGTTCGACGCGCGCCAGACCGAATTGATGGATGCGGCGCTCGAACGCAGCAAGCCGACGCTGGCCGATCGCGCGCACGCGATCGCCTCATCCTATGTCGATTGCGTGTTCACGCAGGGCCGCGAGCTTCCCGGGGTGGTCGCGGCGCTCGAGGGCTCGCCCGAAATGGAGCGCATCAAGCGCGAGTTCCATGCCGAGTTCATGGAGAAATGCCGCGTCCTGCTAGCGCCCTTCGCGCCATCGGGCGACATTTCGCCCGCCGGGCTATGGAGCATGCTGGGCGCGGCACAGTCGCTGTCGCATGCCGCTGCGAGCGGAGCGGTGACGCGCGATGACGCCATTGCGGAGCTCGACCGTTCGATCCGGGCGATGGTGGAGATGCGCTAGCGCGCGTTCAGTCGCAGTCGGCGCACTTGCCGCGCACTTCGATCACCGGGCGGACGGGCGAGAAGCCCGCGCCCCGCGCGGCCGAGCGGACCGACTTGGTGATCGTATCGTCGTCGATATGTGTGGTCTGGCCGCACGAATCGCAGACGAGGAAGATGCAGTCGTGCAGGCAATCGGGATGCGCATTGGCGACATAGGCGTTGGCGCTCTCGACCCGGCGGGCAAGGTTGGCGCTGACGAACAGGTCGAGGATGCGATAGACGCTGTTGGCGGCAACACGACGGCCCTCCGCCTTCGACACCGCCTCGGCGATGTCATAGGCCGAGGCCGGCTTGTCGAACCCGGCCAGCGCGTCGAAGATCGACGCGCGCATGCTGGTCCACTGCTCGCCGGCCTTTTCCAGCGCAGCCTGCGCCGCGCGGGCGAGGTCGGCGCCCTCGTGCTCGTGATGCCTGTGGCCGTGATGATCCTGCGCGTGCATGATGTGAATGTAAGCCTGCGAGCGCCTCGCAGCAAGGCTTGCTGGTTTAGTGGCGGCACCGGCCCGCTCCCCCACCCGGCCACCCAACGCCAGTATCATATGGGTGGCCGGGTGGGGAGCGGGCCGGTGCCGCGCTCTAACTAATAAGTCGCCCGCCGGTTGAGGTCGTGGCCGAGCGCGAGCACCGCGACGCCGAGCACGGTCCAGAGAATCTCCTGCCCGCCATGCGGGAGCGTCAGCGCGCCCGCCATCATGCCGAGGCCGAAGGCGCCGACCGCGGAGGGGAGCATATAGCCATGCTTCCAGATGCCACGGCCCAGCGCGACCAGCCCGAACAGGATCGCGAGCACCAGCCCGATCTCGTGAATCGCCGGATGTAGGAACGCACCCGCCGCGGACGCGAGCGCGAGCAGCACCGTGCTCGCGACGCAATGCGCCAGGCACAGGCTCGACAGTCCGATCGCAAGACGATCGAACCGCGAATCGACCTGTTCCCAGAATCGCGGGGCAAGCACGGTGGCCATGGCCGGCATATAGAAGCGTGCCAGCTAAGTTACAACATAACATCGTGCGACCCGGCATCGGGACGCGCGCCTCGACTCCATCGCGGCCGAGGGCTATGATGTCCGGACAACAGATAAGGGGGTATTTCCATGAAATATGCCGCCGCTCTGCTCGTCGCGTTGGTCGCGACGCTCTTCTTTGCGACACCCGCTTCGGCGCAGACGACGGTCGAGTGCGTGTCGCACAATCGCGAATATGCCGAATGCCGCGCGCCGCTCGACGCGCCCCAGCTCGTCTACCAGATTTCGAGCGCGCCCTGCATCGTCAACCGCACCTGGGGATTCAACCGCCGCACGGGCTATCTCTGGGTGAGCGAAGGGTGTGCGGGCGTGTTCGCCGATCCCGGCGGCTATCATCACGGCCAGGCGAACACCCACGATCAGGGTGCGCGGCATTATGACCCGCATGGGCGCGATGGCGGCGCGATCGCCGGTGCCGTGCTCGGTGCATTGCTGGTCGGCGCGATCGAAAGCGGCAACCACAGCACGAGCAACCGTCACCCTCAACCCTATGACGGGTGCCACGGCAATGGCTGCCTGGTCGACAACCCTGATCGCCCGCGTGACAGCGGCTATGACGGATGCCATGGCAGCGGTTGCCTGGTCGACAATCCCGACCGCCAGTCCAGCTCGGCGGACCTCTCGACCGACGGGATCGAGCGCTGCGCTGATGCGGCGGTCGAGCGCGCCCGGTCGGTTGGGCGCAACCCCCGCATCGGGCGGATCATCGACCAATATCCCGATTCGGACGGCTATCATGTCGAGGGCGAGGTCAATGTCAGCGCGGCGGGCGGGAGCGGCACGATGAAGTTCCTGTGTGTGTGGAACGGCCGGCGCGCCAATGTGATGCTCGGATCGGGGCTCTGATTCCCCGTTCCGCCCGCTGGCATTTATGGTGAGCAGCGCATAAACGGCGCAGGTGTCGCAGTTTACCTACACCATCCGCCCGCGCGCGATCGCCAACTGGCTCTACGCCGTCGCCGCGCTGATCGTCCTGATGATTGCCGTCGGCGGCATCACCCGCCTGACTGAGTCGGGGCTGTCGATCACCGAATGGAAGCTGGTCACCGGCATCCTGCCGCCGCTGAGCGAAGCGGCGTGGCTCGCCGAGTTCGAGAAGTACAAGCAGATCCCCGAATACCAGCAGATCAATGCGGGGATGAGCCTGGCGGCGTTCAAGGGCATCTATTTCTGGGAGTATCTGCACCGGCTGCTCGGCCGGCTGATCGGAGTCGCCTTCGCGCTGCCGCTCGCCTGGTTCGCGATCCGGCGGGCGATCCCGCGCGGCTATGGCTGGCGGCTGGTCGGGCTGCTGATCCTCGGCGGGCTGCAGGGCGTGATCGGCTGGTGGATGGTGACCTCGGGCCTCGCCGAGCGCACCGATGTCAGCCATTTCCGCCTCGCCGCGCACCTGCTGCTCGCGCTGCTGATCCTTGCGCTGCTGGTGTGGACCGCGCTCGACCTGCGCGGACTGGAACGCGATCCAGGCTACCGGCCCGCGCGGCTGACCACGGTCGCGGCGTGGACCGGCCTCATCCTGTTCGTCCAGCTTATGTTCGGGGCGTTCACCGCCGGGCTCAATGCCGGTCTGGTGACCAATGAATGGCCGCTGATGAACGGCAAGTTCTTTCCGTCTGAGGTGCTGGCGGTGCGTCCCTTCTTCGATGCGCTGCTCAACGATCCCGCGATGATCCACTGGGTCCATCGCTGGTGGGCATGGGTGACGGTCGCGGCGCTGATCGTGCTGGCGCGGCGCGCGAGGGCGGCGGGCGACCGAATGGCGTCGGTCGCGATCCATGCCGCGTTCGGCACGCAGATCCTGCTCGGCATCGCCACCGTGTGGACCGGCGTCGATATCCATGTCGCCGCGCTGCACCAGATCGTCGGCGCGCTGGTCGTCGCGGCGACCGCATGGGGCGCGCATTCGGTGGGGAGACGGCGTTGAGCGACATCGCACTGCTGCACGTGACCTTCGCCACAGCGGAGGAGGCCGAGCGAACCGGCCGGCTGATGGTCGAGGAGAAGCTCGCCGCCTGCGTCAACCTGCTCGGACCGTGCAGTTCGATCTATCGCTGGCAAGGTCTCGTCGAGACCGCGGCCGAATATCGCGCCTTGTTCAAGACCACGCCGCAGCTGGCGCGCGAGCTCGCCGACCGGATTGCGGCGCTGCACAGCTACGATCTGCCCGCGATCGAGATCTGGCCCGCCGCGGCCGGCGATGCCGTCGCCGATTGGGTCGACGAAGCGACGCGGTGATCGTCGCGGCCGCTTCCGCGATCCTGATCGCCGTCGCCGGTCAGGCGATTGCCGTCCGCTTCGATCCGCCGCTCGACAAGCCGCTGCGGGTGGTGACCGAGTCCATCCGCACCGATGGCGGCGTCACCCGCCGCTTCGTCAATGCGCGCCGCGTCGTCTTCCGGCGCGCCGATGCGCAGCTACGCGCCGAGGTCACGATCGAAGGCTCGGAGCCGACCGGTCCAAGCGACGATCCCGCCGCAATGGCGCGCGCAGGGTTTGCGCATATCGCGGGGCGCACGATCATTTTCCGGCTCGACCCTACGGGGCAGGTTACCGCGGTCGAGGATCATGCGGCGGTGTGGCAGGCGATGCTCGACGGCTTTGCCGCGCAAGCGCCGGACGGAAGCGATGCGCTTGATCGCAAGCGTGCCGGCCGCGTCCGCGCGATCGTCGGCGCGCTGGCGGCGATGCCCGTGGACCGGCAGCGCGAGACCCTCGCCTCGCTGGTCGAACCGCTGATCGCAGCCGATGCGGCGGGCGGGGGAGGTCCGCCTCGCCCGGTCCGCGTGCCCGCGGCTTCCCCCTATGGCATGGCCGAGCTGCAAGGGATCCGCGTGAGCCGGATGGCGCGCGGCCGGGTCGAGCTGAGCGTCACCGCGCAGGGCGACATCGCAGTTCCCGGGTCGGACGGCGCGGCGCGTGCACGCGTCACGCTCGAAACGCAGCGTGTGATCGACCCCGCGACCGGCCTGGTCCTGGAAAGCCACGAGAAGGTGCGCACGCTCGCGGCGGACGGGTCAGTGGCGGCCGAGCGCACGTCGGTGAGCCGGCTCGAGAGTTGAAGGTATCATAATACCCGCCAGCAAAGCCGCGATTTGCTTGACTTTCGGCGCCTCTTTCGCCAGATGGCCGCCGTTCGCGCCGTCCTTTGTGGGCGGCGTCATGCATTTTAACACGAGGTCTGGCCCCATGAAGGCGCTGATGAAGACCACCAAGTCGGTGAAGCCGGCCGAGGTGGAGAAGAAGTGGCATATCGTCGATGCCGACGGCCTGGTCGTCGGCCGCGCGGCGGTGGTGATCGCCAATGTCCTGCGCGGCAAGCACAAGACCAGCTTCACCCCGCATGTCGATTGCGGTGACAATGTCATCGTGATCAACGCGGACAAGGTGCGGTTCACCGGCAAGAAGCTGGCCGACAAAGTCTATTACAAGCACACCGGCTATGCCGGCGGAATCAAGGAAATCACCGCCGCCAAGGTGCTGGAAGGTCGCTTCCCCGAGCGCGTGCTGGAGAAGGCGATCGAGCGCATGATCCCGCGTGGGCCCCTGGGCCGCCAGCAGATGCGCAACCTGCGCATCTACAAGGGCGCCGAGCATCCGCATGAGGCGCAGAATCCCGAAGTCCTGGATATCGCGGCGATGAACCGCAAGAACAAGGTGGGCGCATAATGTCCGACAATCGCCAGTCCCTTTCCGATCTCGGTAACATCGCCGCCGGTGCGCCCGAGGGTGCTGAGGTGGTCGCCGCCGAGGCCTATCTGGCCGGTGCCCCGGTCGTTGAGACCATGCCGCTGCGCCAGCAGGAGCTCGATAAGTTCGGCCGCGCCTATGCGACCGGCCGCCGCAAGGACGCCGTCGCGCGCGTGTGGATCAAGCCCGGCTCGGGCAAGATCACGATCAACGGCCGCGACCAGGAAGTCTATTTCGCGCGCCCGACGCTGCGTCTCGTCATCAACCAGCCGTTCGGTGTTGCCGAGCGCGACGGTCAGTATGACGTGGTCTGCACCGTCAAGGGCGGCGGGCTTTCGGGCCAGGCCGGCGCGGTCAAGCACGGCATCGCCCAGGCGCTGACCAAGTATGAGCCGGTGCTGCGCGCGCCGGTCAAGGCGGCCGGCTTCCTGACCCGCGACAGCCGCGCGGTCGAGCGCAAGAAGTACGGCAAGGCCAAGGCCCGCCGCAGCTTCCAGTTCTCGAAGCGCTAAGCCTTGTCCCCGCGGAAGCGGGGAGCGGCATCGCGACCTCGAAGGGGCGGTCCAGAAATGGGCCGCCTTTTTCGTTGCGCGGCGGTTTTGGGCGACAGCGCACCGCCGTGCTGACACCGGTTGCCAGATTGCCAGTGCAGGTCAGGCGACTTTTTCGTTGCGGTTCAATCCCATACCCGAATCGGTTACAACTGTGGCTTCGACGCATCTATCGGCGCGTAAAATAGGCGCAATTGTAACGACTGGGACTTGACGTCACCCCCCATCAGCATAGCCTCGCTCGATTGAACCCGGCCGGGGGCGGCCGGGTCAACGCAGGGGGCTCTCATGACAATCGCTTGTCACCAGTGGCGCGTGCGCGCATCGCTTTTTCTTTCGGCTGCCGGCCTGAGCCTTGCGCTGACCGCGCCGGGCGTCGCCAGCGCGCAATCGTTGAGCGCGGCCGATGTCGTCGACAGCCCGCATACAAGCGTCCGGCTCACGGATCTGGTCGAGGTGCCCCATTCCGGCACACAGCCGGTCAGCGTCGCGCCGGCTGCGCAGAGCGGTTTCGTGTTGCCCAACGAAGCGATCGAGACCCCCAACATCACGATCAACAACAACTTCACGCCCACCCAGGCCCGCGACCCGAACCTCATCACGGGCATCGGCCAGGTGATCACCGACTCCGGCGGCGGCTTTGTCGGCCTGTGCACCGGCACGCTGATCAATCCGCGCACCATCCTGTTCGCGGCGCACTGCGTGAACACGCGCGCGGCGACCGCCTATGGCGCGGGATCGGGCGGCGTCGGCATCGGTGTCGGCTTCGAGAACAACACGCGCGCCAACGCCGCGGGCCAGACCGACGAGCTCGTCCGCTGGCTGTTCGGCGGTACCGGCGGTGCCGGGCAGTATCAGACCAATCAGGCTCAGGCCTTCTACAATATCAACCAGGTCTTCTACGATCCGCGTTCGCAGGCACCGGCATCGTGCACCAACCCCACCTCGTGCTTCCTCGAGGCGGACGTCGCGACCGCGGTGCTCGACACTCCGACCCGCAACATCCCGACCTGGGCGCTGCTGTTCTCGCCGCTCCCGACGCCGGGCAGCATCAATACGGCGACCGGCACCGGCTATCATGTCGAGATGCAGGGCTATGGCAGCTTCGGTACGGGCACGACCGGCGCGGCCTCGGGCAGCGATTTCCGCCGCCGCGCCGCCGAGAACATGCTCGGCGCGCTGGTCTCGCTCAACAACCGCAACCTGTTCCTGTTCGGCACCACCGGAAGTCCCTCGCGGCCGCAGGCGCTCTATTTCCTCGACTTCGACGATCCCCGCCGCGGACAGACCGGCGCCGATCCGGAGGACTTCAACGGCTTCCGCGACAATGCGCTGCCGCGCGAGGGCCTGACCGGGCCGGGCGACTCGGGCGGCCCGCTGATCCTCGACCGCGCCTTCTCTAAGCCGGTGGTGATCGGCACGCTTTCCGGCGGCTCGACCTTCTTCGGGGGACAGCCCGGCGGCAGCTACGGCACGCAGAGCTTCTACCAGCCGCTGTTCCTCTATTGGGACTGGATCGTCGCCAACAGCCCGTATCGCTACGTCACCGCGGTGGCGGGCAATCGCAACTGGGAAGACCAGACTGCCTGGGTGACCGAGCTCGATCCCAATTTCCAGATCATCGTCAACGGCCAGCTCGTGAACGGCCTGCCGACCAACCTCGGCGGCGCGCTCGGCATCGCGCCCGAATTCGGCGAGATGTGCTTCCAGTCGCCGAGCAACTCGGCCAACCCCGCGACCAACGAGTGCGTGAACATTGCCACCGGCCAGGAGCGCAACAACGTGCCCAACGGCGCGACCGAGTCGAGCGCGCCGCTGGTCGCGGACATCACCGGCAATTCGGGCCTGACCATGCCGGTCGAGACCGCGCAGGCCGACCCCGGCTATTCGGACACGGTGCGTCCGGCGCCGACGATCGCCAACGGCCTGCCGGGGGCGACCAACTTCACGCCGAACAATGTCGACGGCGTGCGCGCGACCGGGCAGATGGGGCGCTATTACGACGTCACGCTGCGCAACACCGGCGTAGTGACGCTGAACTCCTCGGTCACCATCGACCGCTTCTCGATCGTGGGCGCGACCTCGCAACTCAACATCGCCAGCGGCGCGACGCTCAACAGCCTGATCGAGATCCGCCAGCTCACCGGCACGATCCAGAACAACGGCACGCTCACCTCGCCGGGCGACTATCTGCTGCTCTCGGGCCTGCTGACCGGCACCGGCACTGTCCGCGCGCCGTTCACCACCAGCGTGATGGGCAGCATCGCGCCGGGCACGCTGACCACGCCGGGCACGCTGACCTTCGCCGGCAATCTCGTCCTCTCGTCGGGGTCGAACTATCTGGTCGATGTCGGCGCCAACGGGGTGTCGGACCGGATCCTGCTCACCGCCACGACGTTCACCGGCACTACGCCGACCAACGGCCTGGCGACGCTCGGCGGCAACGTGATGCTGTCCTTCTCGCCGACCACGCTGCGCGGCGGCAGCAGCTACACGATCCTCACCGCGCAAGGCGGCGTCACCGGCACGTTCAACGCGCCGACCGCGCTCAGCGCGATCCTGACGCCGAGGCTCAGCTACACCGCGAACTCGGTGCTGCTGAACATCGTCGCGGGCAGCTATACCAATGTCGTCCCGTCGAGTGACCCGATCGGCTACGCCTATGCGCTGCTGCTCGACGCGAACCGCGCCAATGCGGCGAACTATGACGCGCTCTACGGCCCGCTCGATCTGCAGAACGCGGCGACGATCCGCACGACGCTGGCCAGCCTTGCCCCGGCGAGCGAATCGACGGTGCAGACGCTGGGCTTCGCGGTGGTGGATTCGAACTCGAACTTCATCCGCACGCGTCTCCAGGGTCTCGACCCGGCGAACCTAGGGGGCACGCTGGCGCATTATGGCCGGCCGGTGCAGGTCGCGGCGCTCGGCCTGTCGCCCGCCGGCAACACGACCATCGCCAGCGACATGGCGGCGCCGACGCTGCTCCAGGAAGGTGCATTGCCCGACAATATGAGCGGCTTCATCTCCGGCGGCTACCTCACCGGCGACGGCCGCGCGATGACCGGGATCGGCGGGCGCGACGACCTCGACGGCTGGTATGTCGGCGGCGGCATCGAGGTCGCGGCAGGCGACAACGGCCTGGTCGGCTTTGCGCTGAGCTATACCGACCTCGAAGGGACGCCGTCGTTCGCCGGCCAGACGGTCAAGAACGAGGCTTTCCAGGGCACGCTCTACGCCAAGATGGTGAGCCCGAACGGTCTCACCGTCGACGGCCTGGTGATCGCCGGCGCGATCACCTCGCGCAGCGAGCGCTCAGTCAACTTCCTCGGCACGCCGTTCACGCTGCGCGCCTCGGATTCGGCGCTGGTGCTCAGCAGCGAGCTCGGGCTGGGTAAGGACCTCGGCGGCGATTCGCTGGAGATCACGCCGCGCATCGCCGGCCGCGCCACCCATATCGGCTTCGGCAGCGCACGGGAGAGCGGCGGACCGATGGCGCTTGACCTGCGCCGGCACGCCTTCACCAGCTATCAGGGCCGGGCGGGTGTCACCTTCGGCGGCAAGTCGGCCAAGGTGCGGCCGTTCGTCACCGGCACCTATGTCCACGAGTTCGCGGACCAGCCGGACTTCGTCACCGCAGACCTGATCGGCGGCGCGAGCGGCGGCGTGCTGTTCGCGCTCAACGGCGAGGACAAGGACTGGGCGGAGATCAGCGGCGGGCTGACGCTCAAGACCGGCTCGGTCGACCTCTCGATCGCGGCGGACACCACGATCGAGCGCACCGACCTGTCGGTCCAGACCTATCGCGGATCGGTCACCTTCCGCTTCTGATCGAGCGGCGGATCCAACGAAGAGGCCGTCCCTCCGGGGGCGGCCTTTTTCGTTCGTGTCACGCCGCGGGTGGCGACAGCGACTGGTCGGGCGTCGCGCCCATGATTCGGGCGATCGTCTCGATCCCGGTCTCGGCGATGCGGACCTCGTTGAACGAGGGCGGGCTCTCACGCACGCGCTCCGACAGGGTTCCGGCGCCGATCAGCCGCACCGTCCCGCCGCCGCTCGGATGCCGTATGTCGAACGGGTCGTGGACATGGCCGGTCAGCACCGCATCGGCTCCGGCCTGCGACAGCGCCGCGAGCGCGCCCCGCCCGCCGCGCGTGCGCGAGGTGCTGCGCGTCCCGGCCTCGACCAGCGGATGATGACAGGCGACGAAGATGCGGTGCCCCGCCGGCGCCGCCTCGACCAGCGCCAGCGCCTGTTGCAACGCGCGCGTGCTGACATGGCCCTTCGACCAGTCGAGCCGCCACTGGAAGCGCGCGGTGGTCTTGAGCGGGACGATCGTCACGCCCGGCAGGTCGAGCGGGCGCTCGATCATCCGCTCGAGCGCGCGGTAGCGGCGATAGGGGGTGACGAAGCGCGCCCACAGGTTGAAATAGGGCAGGTCGTGATTGCCGACTTCGACCGTCACCGGCCGGCCCAGCCCCTCGAGCCATTTCGCCGCCGCCTCGAACTCGCGGTGGCGGGCGCGCATCGTGAGATCGCCGGTCACCACCACCGCGTCGGGCGCTTCGTCCCGCACCAGCCCTGCGAACCAGTCGAGCGCGGCGCGATCCTCCGCGCCGAAATGGATGTCGCTGACGTGGAACAGGCGGATCATGCGGCGTCCTGCAATGTGGCGATGAAGGCTGGCCGCGTCATGCCGCCGGTGACCTCGGTGTTGGGCGCGAGCGTCACCGGCTCGCCGTCGAACAGCGCAAGCACCGGCCGGCGGCGCAGCACGCGCAGCCGCTCGGCCCGCCGGTCGGTCACGGCGCGCGCGGCGACCCAATCCCCAGTCAGCCAGTTCCAGCCGAGCTCGGCGATCGATGCCCAGTCGCGCGCGTCGATCGCCGCGACCTCCAGGCCGTTCGCGCCGGGCGCGACGAACACTGCCTGATAACGCTCTCGCATCCCCGGCACGCCGGCGACGCGGATGCCCTTGCCGAAGGTGCGCCGCCACGCGGTGCGCATCGCGCCGAGCACGCGTGCCACGCGCCCCTTGCGCGCCGCCTCCCGCGCCCGCGCCCAATGCGCCGCCGGCCCCAGGATCAGGCCGACGAACGCGCGGTGCGGCCCAGCCTCGACATAGGGCAGCGCGACCTTGCGCCCGCCGTCATGCGCGGCGTGGATGATGTCGGGGGGCTCGGCGTCGCCGTGCAGCGCCCTGGCGAGCAGGTTCATCGTCCCGCCCGGCAGGATCAGGAACGCGCCGTCCCAATCCGCCAGCGCACACAAGGCGGCGTTGATCGTGCCGTCCCCGGCGAACAGCACGACGGTGTCGATCCTTGCCGCCACCAGTTCGTCCTCGCTGGGGATCGGTTCATCCGGGAATCCCGTCCGGCCGGCGAGCACGAGCCCGCGTTCCTCGAACACGGCCTCCAGCGCCGCGCACTTCTCGCGCGTCGCCGACCCCGATTGCGGATTCGTGATGAACCATAGTCGCTCCATGCCACCTGCTAACGCATGAGCACGGATCCTGCCTCATGCGTTCCTAGCTCCCCAGATAATGCCGTTGCGCTGCGTCGGTCGCGTTGATCGCCAGCACGCTGTGCTGCTCGACGCGCCGGGTGCGTCCGCGCCGGTCGCTCGCCGCGTCGAGCACGCGATCGAGCAGCACCTGGCCATCGTGCCACCAGCCGAGCTCGCTATCGGCGTTGAGATGACCTTGCGGCCCCGCGTCGACGAACACGCTGCCCCAGTTGGCGGCGAGGTTGCGGGCATGGTCGATATGCACCCAGGGATCGTCGGTGCTCGCGACCAGGATCGATGGGAAGGGCAGCGGCTTGGCAGGGGAGGGGGCGAAGGCGCGCAACGCCTCGTGCGAACCCTTGTCGACGTCCGCCGGCGCGACGAGCAGCGCGCCCGCCACCGGCCAGCCATAGGGTTGCCCTGCGAGCTCGGCCCACCACGCGACGGCGAGGCAGCCCAGGCTGTGGGCGGCGAGCACCACCGGCGCCTGCGCCTCGCGGATCGCCTGGTCGAGCTTGGTGACCCAGCTGTTGCGGTGCGGGGTGCTCCACATGCCGAGCTCCACCCGGCGGGTATCGGGACGCGAATCCTCCCACAGGCTCTGCCAGTGCGAAGGGCCCGAGCCGCCCAGGCCCGGCACGGTCAGGACGATCGGCGAATTCACGTCATGCGGCGAGAAGATGGACATGGCCATGTCTCCATATGACGGCTCCATGCCCCGCAAGATAATCCCATTAGTTTAGTAGGCAATAAACATTGCGTTGGGCCGACCCCTGGCTGCGATTGATCGCTCGCATGGAGAAAGGCGCGCGAAGCTCCGGTCGGTAGCGCGCTGGCACCTCGCCGCCGAGGCGGGCTATGCGGTCTCGGCGGATCGGCCTGGTCTAACTATTTCCGCTCGAGCAATGCCTTGAGCGCGCTTCCGGGCACCATCTTGAAATTCTGGTTCTGCGGGGCGTTGTCGCCGTCCTGGACGACCAGGATGCCCCCTTCGAACGGCGCGCCGAAATCGCCGGGGGCGAACTCCAGCCCGTCGGTGTCGCTGGTGCCGTCGACCTCGCCCGATCCGGCGATCCCGAAGCGCCGCACATAACGGCCGCTCTCCAGGTCGTACGCGACATAGGCATTGCCCGGCCGGACGGATCCGGGAGCGGGGTTGTCGGCCTGGCTGGAGACGAGCAGATACCCGCCCCGCGCGCCCCGCGGGACGATCGCGAGTCCCTCGACGTCGGGGATCAGCCGCACCCCGTCCACCCGCGCGAACAGTTTCGGCACCGCCTTGCGCTCCGGCGCGGCGTCGATGCGCCACACACCGCGCTGCTCCTCGCCGACATAGAGAATGCCCGTCCGGTCATCGACGACGCAGCCCTCGGTTTGGCTGCCGAGCTTGATCGAGCGGATGAACCGGGCCCGCGGCGCAGGTCCCGAAAGGTCGATCGCATATTGGCGCACGTCGCCGTTGTTGAACGGGATGAAGGCGTGGACGTCGTCCGCCGCGCGCCGCCACAGGCAAAAGCCATAGACGTTGCCGACCCCGTCGCTCTCGACGGGCACATGCGCCAAATGACGCAGCCCGACCGGCGCGGTTTCGAGCACGTAGAGCGCGATCCTTCCCTTCGGATCCTCGGTGCGGTCGCTGGCGGCGACGAGCACGCCGGACGCGTTGCGGATCAGCACGTCCGCGCGCAGGTCGACATTGTTGACCAGCCCCGCCGGTGCCGACGCGCGCAGCGCGCCCGAGAGGTCATAGACGTTGAGGCCCCATTCCTTGTCGGTTCCGACGATCAGGCTCCGGGCGGGGTCCGCCGGGTTGCGCCACACCGCCGGATCGTCCGCGGCATCCCCCGGCGAGAGAACCGGAGCCGTCTCGCGCACGGTAGTGAGCGTCGGCATCGCCGGATCCGCGCCGGTTCGGGGTGGCGTTCCGCCGGTTCCGGCGCATCCTGAAACGAGAAGGGCAAGAAGAACACCATGATACCGAGCCATTCACGCTTCCTTTCAATGGTGACGTCGCAATCCGGCGCACGAGCGGCGCCTCGCATCCCGGATGCGCGGAATCGCCGAAACCGCTAATCGGACGCCTCGCGCCGGCCTGTCATCAAGGAGTCAATCAGCCCCGATAGTCGCGCCCCCGGCTGTTGGGGGAAGTGTCGTGAGCTGGCTCCGTCCGATCGATATCTGGTTCCGCGAGCAGGTCCTGCCCTATGAGGCGCATTATCTAAGGCAGGCGCGCCGCTGGTCGCGGAGCCGCGAAGAGGCCGCGGACCTGGTCCAGGAGGCCTATCTCAGGCTCCTCCAGATGGACGATTGGGCGGCGGTCCGCACGCCCCGTTCCTATACCGTGACCACGATTCGCAACCTCGTCCTCCAGCGGGTGCGCCGTGAGCAGATCGTCGCGATCGTGGACATTCCCGCCCCCAGCCTCGCCGAGACGCGCGACGAGGCCCCGGGCGTGTTCGAGGCGGTTGCCGAGCGCCAGGCGCTGGTCGACCTGCTTGCCGAGGTCGAACGCTTGCCTCCGGTCTGCCGCCGCGTGATCCGGATGCGCAAGTTCGAGGACCGCGCGCCGCGGGAGATCGCGCTCGAGCTGGGGATCAGCGTCTCCACCGTCGAGACCCATCTTGCGCGCGGGATGCAGCAGTTGATGCACTGGCGTCGTCGTACGTCGCAGATGCCGGTCATGCCGCCGGTACCGGTCGATCCCGGCGAGGAGTCCGGTCCCACGGCCCGCCCGCGCCAGGCATAGGCGGACGCTGCGCCGCTTCGCATCGCCGGAATCCGCCTTCCAGCCAGGAAAAAAGTCCGTCAGGACAATCCATAATAGCGGTTTTGGTCGTTCCATGTATCTCTCTGCGATATGGGGCGGCTGCGATGGGCAGGGTGACAGGCACACAGGAACGGATCGACGCCGAAGCAGCTGACTGGCACGCCGCGATCGAGTGCGGGACGGCCGATCGTCAGGCCTTCGAGCGGTGGCGGTCGAGCGACCCGGCGCATGCCCTCGCCTTCATCCGCCTGTCGCAGGTCGATGCGGAGCTCAGCTATCTGCGCGAGAGCGGGCTCGGCGAACGCCCCCTCGTGGACGAGACCCCGCCCGCTCCGCCCGCCCTTGGCCGCCGCAGGCTGCTGACGATCGGCGGAATCGGCGTGGTCGCGGCCGGGCTCGGTGGCCTCGGCTGGTCGATCGCGGCGGCCGCCCACACGGCCGAGACCGCGGTCGGCGAGCGGCGCCGCATCGTGCTCGCCAAGGGCATTGCGATCGAGCTCAACACCGACAGCCGCGTCGAGTGGCGGCATGGCGATCGGCTCTACGACATTCGCTTGTTGCGGGGCGAAGTGATGGTCGAGCGTGCGGCAGGCAGCGAATCGTGCCGGTTGCATTGCGGGCGATCGGAGGTCGACGTGGCGGCCGGCGCGCGGATCAACGCGCGGTTCGCGCGAAGTGGCGTCGCGGTGTCCGTGCTCGAGGGCGGGGCGTCGTTGCGGACGCCGGGCCCGAGCGGCGCGATCCCCCTTCCGCCCCTGCGCAAGGCGACGATCGCCGACGGCACACTGCCCGCGCTGTCAGCGCTCTCGCCGATCGAAGCCGGTGCGGTCACCGCCTGGCAGCAGGGGCAGCTCCATTTCAACGGCGAGAATCTCGAAGCGGCGGTCGCGGAATATAATCGCTACCTGCCGCGCCCGATCGTGATCGCCGATCCGGCGATCCGGCAAGTCCGCCTCGGCGGGCGCTTCTCGGCCACCGACCCGACCGAATTCTGCCAGGCACTCCGTGAAATCTATGGCATCGCGGCCCGGGTGGAGCCCGACCGCATCCGGCTGACGCGGGGCTGATCCAAGAAAACTTCGACCTGTCTTAGCGGTTCCTCTCGGCTCGCGCATCCGGACTGGCGAACGGCACGCCGCTTCCGGCGCAACCGACCGCTACTGGGGGAAACCACAATGCCGGCACTTCGTCCCATCCTCCTGGGTGCAAGCATCCTCACGCTTTGCGGCGCGCTCGCGGTCCCGGCACAGGCCCGCCCGGTGGTCGCGCAACAGTCGATCGAGTTCAACATCCCGGCGCAGGATCTCGGCGCGGCGCTCAATGAACTTGGGCGCCAGGCCGCCATCACCATCGCCTTTCCCTCCGAAGCGGTCGCGGGACGCCGCAGCGCGCCCCTGCGCGGGCGCTTCACCGCGGCTGACGCTGCGCGGCGGCTCGTCGCCGGCACCGGCCTGCGTGTGACCGAGCGCGGCGGCGGCGCGCTCGTCCTACTGCGCAATGCAGCTCCGGCCAGGACCGCCGCCGCTAATGGCGCCAGCGCGCAATCCGCCGATGCGAACCCCGCCGAGGAGGAACAGGAAGTCGTCGTCACCGGTGCGCTCTCGGGCGTCGCCACCTCGATCGCGCGCCAGAAGGCGGCGACCACGGTCAAGAATGTCGTCTCGAGCGACGATTTCGCCAAGCTGCCCGATTTCAACGCCGCGGAATCGCTGCGCCGCCTGCCCGGCATCTCGATGGTCGAGGATCATGGCGAAGGCCGCTTCATCTCGATCCGCGGCGCGCGGCCCAACTATAACGGCACGATGTTCAACGGCTTCACCGTGCCGACCGCCGACAGCGAATCGCACCGCGTGGACCTGCAGACCATCCCCAACACGCTGATCGAGCGGATCGAGGTCAACAAGACGATGACCCCCGACCTGCCCGGCGAAGGCATTGGCGGCTCGGTCAACATCGTCGCCCGCAACCCGGCCGAGATCAGGAAGCTGACCGCCGGCGCCTCGCTCTATGGCGGCGTCCAGCAATATCACGGCTCGGAGATCCGCGCCGACGGCTACATTGCCGACCGTTTCGGCCCCGAGGGCCAGTTCGGCTTCTCGCTCACCGGCAGCTTCCGCCAGAACGAGCGCCGCGCCTATATCAGCGAGCCCGAGGACTGGCAGCAGGTTCCGTCGAGCAATGGCGGCGAGGTCTGGGCACCCTCCGAGATCAGCCAGACCGCCGGCGAGTTCAAGCAGCGCAGCGTCGGCGTCGACGCGGCGTTCGGCGGCTCGTTCGACAATCTGCGCTTCCAGATCCGCGGCTTCTACAGCCTCTCCAACCTGCCGGGCACCGAGAACAGCCTCACGCAGAGCGTCGAGCCCGCCGAGACCGGCGGCGTGCCGACCGATTTCGATGCGGACGGCGGCCTGGTCGACGGCTCGATCAGCCGCAGCCTCTCGTACAAGGAATGGAACCTCGCGCTCTACGGCGTGCAGACGACAATGGACGCCGACCTCGGCAGCGGCTGGTCGCTCGATCTCGGTCACTCCTTCCAGCAGGCGCGCGAGCATTATCCCAATCGCCTCGACATCCGCAGCACGGAAGCGGACTTCACCGGTCTGCCGCTGCAGATCGCGAGCGACCGCGCCTCGCTCGGTCCGTTCAGCGGCACGCTTCCCGGCGCGCTGCAGCCGGGCAGTGTCGGGGTCACCTTCTACCAGCGCGGCGGGCGCTTCGACGACCAGAGCGAGCAGACCGTTTATGCCAACCTGCGCAAGCAGATCGAGCTGGGCAACGGCGACAAACTCGAGCTGAAGGCGGGCACCTATCTGCGCTTCATCGATCAGGGCAGCGACAATGTCGCCACGCGCTGGACGGTGCTGGCGGGCCAGTCGGTCAGCTTCGGCGAGTTCATGACGGACAGCCCGGCGATGGTGCGCGACGGCATCTATTTCGGATCGCTCTCCAGCTTCGATCAGGCGCATTCGCTGCTCGCCGACAACCAGAGCAAGTTCGGGCCGGCGCAGATATTCTACACCCGCGGCGTCGACGTCGCGGCGGACTTCGCCGCCGACGTCACCATCCAGGCCTATTACGGCATGGCGACCTGGCGCCACGGCCCCTTCACGGTAATCGGCGGCGGGCGCTTCGAGACCGCCAAGACGCGCTTCGAGCGGCTGGGCGAGGATGCCGGCATCGGCCTGCAACGCTTCGAGGGCTCGTCCTCGCACTTCCTGCCGTCGGTCCACCTGCGCTACGACATCACCCCCGAACTCGTCGCCCGCGCGAGCTGGTCCAACACCACTGCGCGTCCGGACCCGGAGAATGTCTACGCCAATGAATCGCGTGACGACGTCGCGCGCACGATCACGCGCCCCAACCCCGGCCTCGAACCGCTGACGTCCGAGAATTTCGACGCCTCGCTCGACTGGTATTTCGGGCCGCTGGGCTATGTCTCGATCGGCGCGTTCAAGAAGAACATCGACAACTATCCACTGGTCACCCAGAGCAACGTCACCATCGACGGCGAGCTCTACGCGCAGTTCACCACCCAGGCCGGCGCGAGCGGCAAGATCGAGGGGTTCGAGGCCGCCTTTCGCCATCAGTTCGACAAGCTGCCCGGACTTCTCGGCGGCTTCGGCCTCGAGCTCAACTATGCGCATATCGATTCGACGCTGCTCTTCGCGCCGCGCCCCGATCGCCCGCCGCTCGCCGAGCAGCCCGAGGACATCTTCAACGCCGGACTCGTCTATGCCAAGGGACCGGTCTTCGCGCGGCTCAGCCTCTCCTACACCGGAGACAGCATCGACGATGGCGGCATGTCCGACGACGGCCCCGGCTATGACGAGATCATCTCCGACCGCACCACGCTCGACCTGAGCGCGAGCTACAATCTGAGCGAGCGGCTCCAGCTGTTCGCCGAATGGCGCAACATCACCAACAGCACCGCCATCACCTATTCGGGCGAGCGCAACCGCCTGATCAGCTGGGAATCGTTCGGCACCACGGCCGGCCTCGGCCTGCGCCTTCGTTACTGACCAGCCGTTTTGTATTTGGCGCGCCCGGCAGGATTCGAACCTGCGGCCCCAAGCTTAGAAGGCTCGTGCTCTATCCAGCTGAGCTACGGGCGCGCGCGGCGCCTGCGTTAGCGCGGATTGCGCGGGCGGGGAACCGCGATCATAATTCGCGGCCTCAACAGGGGGAGTGGCGATGGACGGCGAAGCGGCACCGGTGCGGATCAATGCGGGCCAGGTCGCGGGCGGGCATTTCCGCTATTATGATTATGTGATGGCGGCGTTCTGCGTCATCCTTGTCCTCTCCAACGTGGTTGGCGCGGCGAAGGTGGCGACGCTGGGCGGACTGACGTTCGGCGCGGGCATCCTGTTCTTTCCGCTCTCCTATGTGCTGGGCGACGTGCTGACCGAAATCTATGGCTACGCCCGCGCGCGGCGGGTGATCTGGGCGGGGTTCGGCGCGACGATCTTTGCCGCCGTCATGTGCTGGGTCATCGTCGTCATGCCGCCGGCGCCAGGCTGGGGCGGGCAGGAGGTGTACGAGGCCGCGTTCGGCCAGGTGTGGCGGATCGTCGGCGCCTCCGTGATCGCGTTCTGGGCGGGCGAGTTCGTCAATTCCTATGTCCTCGCCCGGATGAAGATCCTCACCAGTGGCAGGCATTTGTGGAGCCGCACGATCGGTTCGACCGTGTTCGGCCAGGGGGTCGACAGCCTGATTTTCTACCCGCTCGCCTTTCTCGGCGTCTGGACGACTGGACAGGTGATCACAGTGATGCTCACCAATTGGGGGCTCAAAGTCTTGTGGGAAGTGCTGCTCACGCCCGTCACCTATGCCGTGGTCGGTTTCCTCAAGCGGCGCGAGGGCGTGGACGTGTATGACGAGGGCACCGATTTCACCCCCTTCCGCACGCGGGTTTGAATGAGCGACGGCATCTTCCAGGCAGCCAAGTTCTGGCTGATCGATTCGACCGGCCTCGCCAAGGACGCGCTCCACGTCCACATCGCGCTCGCCTTGTTCTTCAGCAGTGCGCTGCTGCTGCGCTGGCCGCTCAGGAGTTGGAAGCCGTGGCTGGTGGTGCTCGTCGCCGCGCTTGCGGGCGAGGCATGGGACATCTGGGACTCGCTAGCCGACGGGCGCCCGATCCTGCCCGCGGCGAACTGGCAGGATGTGTGGAACGCGATGCTCTGGCCGACCGCGATCCTGCTGCTGGCGCGCACCACCAAATTGTTCCACACCCGCGCATCGAGGTAACCATATAGGTTATTTTTGTGCCAAGGTCAAGGGGCTTTGGCGTCCCCGGCGGTGCGGGGTGGACGGTGAGGGACGCGGAACAAGTCGACGCCGAAGTTGGCTTTCGCCGGAATCGCGTGTCCGCGAGGCGGTGGGGCAAGTGGAACATTGCCACGCCCGGCGCACATGAAATCCGCCCCTCGCATGTCCATGCTGCGGGTGGCGAAGTGGAAGCGATCGGACCGATCCGCCGGGCGGCGCCCGTTCAGGCGACCGCTTCGAGCAATCCCTCGAACAGCCGCCGGCCGTCGATGCCGCCATGCGCAGCCTCGATCTTGCGCTCGGGGTGCGGCATCATGCCGAGCACATTGCCCCCGGCGTTGACGATGCCCGCGATCTTGCGCGCCGAGCCGTTGACCTCCTCGCCATAGCGGAAGGCGATGCGGCCTTCGCCCTCGAGCCGGTCGAGCGTTGCGGTGTCGGCGAAATAGTTGCCGTCGTGATGCGCCACCGGGACCGACAGCGTCTCGCCCGCGGCATAGCGGCTGGTGAAGATCGTCTGGCTGTTGTCGACGGTCAGCGCGACGTCGCGGCACACGAAGTTGAGCCCCTCGTTGCGCATCAGCGCGCCGGGCAGCAGCCCGGTCTCGGTCAGCACCTGGAAGCCGTTGCACACTCCGATCACCGGGGTGCCGCGCTCGGCCGCCTCGACCACCGCGCGCACCACCGGGGAGCGCGCCGCGATCGCGCCGCAGCGCAGGTAATCGCCATAGGAGAAGCCTCCGGGCAGCGCGATCAGGCCGAGGCCCTGGGGCAGCTCGCTCTCGCCGTGCCACACCATGTGCGGCTTGGTGCCCGTGACGCTCTCCAGCGCGACGGCGAGATCGCGGTCGCAGTTGGAGCCCGGAAAGACGATGACCGCGGTCTTCATTGCTTCTCTACCCGGTAGTTCTCGATCACGGTGTTGGCGAGCAGCTTCTGGCACATCGCGTCGATGTCCGCGTCGCTGGTGCCGTCGGCGACGTCGAGCTCGATCAGCTTGCCGACGCGAACCTCGCCTACGCCCGAGAAGCCGAGCGAACCCAGCGCGTGCTCGATCGCCTTGCCCTGCGGATCGAGCACGCCGTTCTTGAGGGTGACGACGATGCGCAGCTTCATATGTTGCCTCCGGGGATTTGCCGCGCCCTATGGGCCGACGCGCATCGCATCGCAAGGCTTCATCGGTCATTTACCTGCTGCTGCCACGCTCGGCTCCGCCGAGTCGCGGCCGCGGGGGCGCGACGAGGGGGAGTGCGTGAAATGGCGTTTCTGGCAATCGCGATGTTTGTCGTGCTGGTGGCGTTCGGCCGCGACTATTTCGGCTGGAGCGATCCCGGCGGGATGGTGACGATGGCGCTGATCTGCTCGTTCGTGTTCGGGATCATCGCAGGGATGAAGGCGCGGGGGTAGGGCCCACGCCCCTATTTGGGAGCGCCGCTATAGCCGGCGGCTTTCCTCAGTTCCGCCGCGTCCATGACATAGCCGTCGCTGACGACCGTCACGACGCGGCGCAGCGCGCCAAGGTCCGTCGAGGGATCGCCGTCCACCAGGATCATATCGGCTTCCTTGCCCATTGCGATCGAGCCGGTGCGTTTGTCGGCCCCGACCACCCGGGCGGGAATGATGGTCGCGCTCTGCAGCGCCTCGGCAGCGGTGAAACCTGCCTGGCGATAGATTTCCAGTTCGCGGACGAGCTCGATCCCCCAGCCGTCGGTGCCGGCGACGATCGGAACGCCGGCCTTGTGGAGCCTGCCGACCAGTTCGACCATCTTCGCGTAGCTCTTGCGATAGTCGTCGCGCGTCAGCCCTTCGACGAGCGGATAGCCGCCGCTGGTGAATGCCGAGCGTTCGATGACGGGGGAGATGATCCCCATATAGGGCGCATAGGCCGGATGCGGCTTTCCCCCGTCTTGCGTGAGCATGCCTTCGAAGATGACGATCGTCGGATCGACCAGCGTCTTGCGGCGGGCGAGGTCCGCGACGAAGCCCGACATCAGGGGAGCGTCGAGATCGACATCCTTGAAGTAGCGCGCCGGCCCTTCCATCCGCTGCCGCGTGTTCGCCTTGTCGATCACCGCCCGGGGCATCGATTCCATGACGACGAAATTGAGGTGGGTGAGCTCGTCATAGCCGGCGGCGACGGCCTCGCTCGGTTTCATCGTGGCCGGCACATGGCCGTGCACATGAAGGCCGAGCCGGTGCGCTTCGGCCGCGGCGGGCGCGATCCAGGCCGGATTCATCGAGGTATAGAATTTCACGCCCCACAGTCCGGCGGCCTTGACCCGGCGCACGACCGCCACGGCCTCCTCCGCGCTGCTGACCACCTCGGCCCCCTGTGCGGCAAGCGGATCCTTCTTGTCGATGATGACCGAGATGAACGGCTCGCCCATCAGCAGCTCGCCGGCCGCCCGGCGCCTGGTCGCATCGATCGCGCGATCGAAATTGGTGCCCGGGCTGCGGAAGCTGGTGATCCCGTTGGCGATGTTGGACAGCACGTTCCAATCGTCGCCGATATGGAGGTGGCTGTCCCAGATGCCCGGGACCAGCGTCTTGCCGCGGCCATCGATGACCCGCACGCCGGCCGGTGCCTTCAACGATCCCGCAGCGCCGATGGCCGCGATCCTGCCATCGCGCGCGAGCACCGCCCGGCCGGCGAGGAACACCCCCTTGTCGGCGTCGAAAAGCTGGACGTTGTCGAACAGGACCGGGGCTCTCGCGGCGGGCGAAAGGAAGTGTTTCGCGATACCGGCAACGGCTTGCGCGGTGGCGGCGTCCTGCGCGTCGCGAAGCTGCTTGAGCGCGCCCTCATACCCGGCCGGGATCACCGAGATGAAACTGATGTCGGCGAAATAGCGCTTGTCTTCATCGAGCCATACGGGAAGCGGCGAAGGGAGAATGCCGCTGATGAAGGCGAGCTGGACCGGCTTGGGACCGTCAGGACCCTGAATGGTCTGCGTCGGACCGAGGGTCATCTTGCCCTTGCCGCTCGGCAGGAAATCGACGCCGGCATCGCCCGCCCTGGCGAGCGCCTCGATCAGCGGCGCGCCGGCGATGCCGACGCCGCCCGCCGGAATATACCAGCCCCCGGCACGGGCTTCGCCGGAATCGGTGGCGGTCTTCCAGGTGGCGCGGCCGTTCGCGACGCGAAACTCCTCGGCAGCGTCGCCCGACATGGTGACGCCCCGGACGGTCAGGGCCTCGATCGTGCCGCCGCGCCCGAAGCTGGTCACCTGATCCATTTCGGTGATCCAGCCGCGCAACTCCTGGGACCAGCGATAGGCGGTGCGGCCGTCGGGCAGCTGCCAGCGCCACTGGCTTCCGTGCTTGCCGGCTTCGGACACGACGACATAGTGAACCGCGTCGGCGGGCGGCTTCAGCAGATCCTCCTTCGGGACCGGCTTCGACGCTTGCGCAGGCGCGGGCTCCTCGTGGGCATAGACACGGCCCGCAGCAGCGGACGCGAGCAGTGCCGCAATCAAAACCAGGCGCATCATCCATCCCCCAATCGACCACGGGTTCAATCAGGGGAGGTAAGGGCAATTGGCCGCCCGAAGCAATCCGCCATGCGCGGCGTGCGTCTGCCGATCGGGTGAAGAAGTATCCGGCTCAAGGCCGGGATGACGCGAGGCGCTGCGTTCCGCGCAGGCCCGCCCGCTTACTTCCCCCGGCGCTTCCGATGCGTCTCGAGGTCGAGCACTGCCGAGTCGGCGCCCTCGGGCAGCAGGCCCAGGCGGCGTGCCACTTCCTGATAGGCCTCGACCTCGCCGCCGAGATCGCGGCGGAAACGGTCCTTGTCGAGCTTCTCGCCCGAGACCATGTCCCACAGCCGGCAGCCGTCCGGGCTGATTTCGTCGGCCAGGATGATCCGGGCATAGTCATTGTCCCAGATCCGGCCGAACTCGAGCTTGAAGTCCACCAGACGGATGCCGATCCCGGCGAACAGGCCCGACATGAAGTCGTTCACCCGGATCGCCATGTCGGCCATGTCGTGCAGCTCCTCCTGGCTTGCCCAGCCGAAGCACAGGATATGCTCGTCGGTGACCATCGGGTCGCCGAGCGCGTCGTCCTTGAAATAATATTCGATGATCGTGCGGGGCAGCTGCGTGCCTTCCTCGATCCCGAGCTTCTTCGCCAGCGATCCGGCGACGACGTTGCGCACCACCACCTCGATCGGGACGATCTCGACCTGGCGGATCAGCTGCTCGCGCATGTTGAGGCGACGGATGAAGTGAGTCGGGATGCCGATGCCGCCGAGCAGCGTGAAGATGTGCTCGCTGATCCGGTTGTTGAGCACGCCCTTGCCGCTGATCGTGCCTTTCTTCTGGGCGTTGAACGCGGTCGCATCGTCCTTGAAATACTGGATCAGCGTGCCGGGTTCGGGGCCTTCGTAGAGGATCTTGGCCTTGCCCTCGTAGATCTGGCGGCGGCGTGCCATGGCTTGCGGGGTCCTTCAGAAACGCGGTGCCCCGGCGGCGCTTGGGAGCGCTGACGCCGGGGCTTCAACGCGGGGCCTATATCGGAAGCAGGCCCCGCGTGCAATCAATCGCTGGCGGTGGTTTCGGCCGGTTTGGCGCGGCGCAGCCGCGGGCGGAAGCGGCGCCAGACGAGCATGCCGATCAGCAGCAGCAGGGCGGGCGGTCCCAGCACCGCGATCGCGCCGAGCACGAAGGCGAGCGTCGCCTGCGCCGAGGCGGCGAGCAGGTCGAGCGAGCTGGTGAGCGGCGCGCCGGCGTCGAAGCCGCGCACCGCCCGGCCCGAGCGATAGTCGAAGGTCATCGGGGTGTTGGCGAGCGATTCGCGCTGCTCGCCGCTGCTCGTGCGCACCGTCTCGATCCGCTGCGCGATCTCGGCGCGCTGGCGCTGCAGCTCGGCGCGTTCGCTGGCGGGGATGTTGGTGCGCGCAAGCTCGCGGTCGATCCGGGCGAGCTCCTCAGCCAGGCGGGCGCGTTCGGTGGCGAGGCGGTTGATCTCCGCGCCGGCATCGGTGCCGGTGATCTCGGCATCGACCAAAGTGCCTTCGGCCTTCTGGATCGCGGCGATGCCCTGCTTGCCGAATTCGCGGGCGAGCGTGGGATCCAGCTTGAAGGCGAGCATCGCCATGACCCGGTCCTCGCCGAGCAGCTGGTAGCGCATGCCGGTGATGCGGCAGCGCGCGATGCCGAGCTTCTCGCACGCGGCGGCATGCTCCTCCTGCGCGGCGGCGATCCGCACGGCGGGCAAGCTGAAGGCGTATCGATAATTAAATGCGACCCCAGGTGCCGCAGTGACCGCGATCCCGGCCGGGGCTCCGGCGACGTCCGCCGCTACCTCCTGTGTGGCTACGGACCGCTGAGGTTCGCTAGGTGCGGACCCCCGCGGTTCGCTGGGCTCGTAGCTTTGCCCGGATGCGGATTCGTGCTCGCCTTGGGGTGCCGGACCGCATGCTGCGGTTCCCAATACCAGAACCAGAAGTGCCGAACCTGATGTCCACCGCATGGTGTAACTCCTCTCCAGAGATGTCCGTTCGTCGCTCACAATGCACGATTCGTCGTGCAGTGATAGAACATCACATTAGAGGGTGTTCGGCAATGCCTCTTTTCGGCCACATTTCATCGAAAGGAAATCTTGCAAGAAATCATAAGGTTGATGTTGGTACGCGGCGTTCAGCCGATGCAATAGTTGCGCTTGCACGCCTCCTCGCTCTTATCGGGCGCGAAATAGGCGCTCACGCGCCGCACGGCCTTCACCGCCGCGTCCCGGAGGCGCCGGAGTCCGCGATCGATCCCGTCGCTCAGCACCTGATGATTCTCCGCCCAGAAGCGGTCGTCCAATTCGTTGCGCATCGTCCTGCTCCATGTTCAGCCGCCGGATTGCGGTGTGCTCCAAATGGGAGAATTCGTTGCGCAGGACCAACAAAAGGATCGACGTCATTCATCAGCTGTGATTATAGATCGGCATGCGCAACCTGCCGCCACTCGCCGCCGTCCGCGTGTTCGAGGCCGCGGCGCGTCGTGGAAATTTCACGCGTGCCGCCGAGGAGCTGGGCATGGCCCAGGCGGCGGTCAGCAACCAGGTGAAGCTGCTCGAAGAACGATTGGGCATCCCGCTGTTCCGCAAGGAGGGGCGGGGCGTCGCGCTGACCCCGCTCGGCGAGCGCATCGCGCCGCAGGTGAGCGCGGCGTTCGACGGGCTCGCCGAAGCCTTCGCCGCGGCGCGCGCGGAGGATGATTCGGTCATCACCATCTCCGCGCCCACCACCTTCGCCGCGAACTGGCTGGCGGCGCGACTGGGCAGCTTTCAGGTTTCCCGTCCCGAGCTCGCGGTGCGGGTGCGGGTTTCGGACGCGGTGGTCGACCTTGCCGCCGGGGACGCCGACGTCGCGATCCGCGGCGCGCAGCGGCCCTGGCCGGGGATGGTCTCGCATTTCCTGATGCGCATGCCGTTCACGGTGCTGGCGAGCCCGGCCTTCCTCGCCGCGCACCCGCCGATCCGCACGCCCGCCGACCTGCTGCGCCTGCCGCGCGTCTCACCCGACGACCGCTGGTGGGAGTTGTGGTTCGAATCGGTGCTCGAGGATGCGGTCGAGATCTCGCAGCCCGGTGTCGGTTTCGATTCCCAGGTGCATATGGGCAGCGCAGCGATCGCCGGGCACGGCCTGGCAGTGCTGTCGCCGGCGATGTGGTTGCCCGCGCTCGCTGCGGGGCAGCTGGTGCAGGTGCTGCCGCAGGTGGTGAATTACCGGAACAGCTTCTGGCTGGTCTATCCCGAGAGCAAGCGCCACACGCCCAAGATCCGCGCGTTTCGCGACTGGCTGATGGCCGAGGTGCGCACGTCGCTGGGAGACGATCCCTACAGCGCGCTGGTGCCGCCGGAGGTGTAAGGGGCTCTCGCAAGCCGCGCAGGCCCCTGCTATCGCCCCCGGATGACGACCGACCTTTCCGATCCTTTCGACCAGATTGTTGATGCTCCCTTCGATAGCGCGCTGAGCGAACGCTACCTCGTCTATGCGATGTCGACGATCACCGCGCGCTCGCTGCCGGACGTGCGCGATGGGCTGAAGCCGGTGCACCGCCGCCTGCTCTGGGCGATGCGGCTGCTGCGGCTCGACCCGAGCCAGGGCTACAAGAAATGCGCGCGCGTCGTCGGCGACGTGATCGGCAAATATCACCCGCATGGCGACCAGTCGGTCTATGACGCGATGGTGCGGCTCGCGCAGACTTTCGCGTTGCGCTACCCGCTGGTCGACGGGCAGGGCAATTTCGGCAACATCGACGGCGATAACGCCGCGGCCTATCGCTACACCGAGGCGCGGCTGACCCAGGTCGCGATCGACCTGATGGATGGGCTCGACGAGGATTCGGTCGATTTCAAGCCGACCTACAACGGCGAGGAGAACGAGCCCGAGCTGTTCCCGGGGCTGTTCCCCAATTTGCTCGCCAACGGCGCCAGCGGGATCGCGGTGGGCATGGCGACGAGCATCCCGCCGCACAACGCCGCCGAGCTGATCGACGCGGCGATCCTGCTGATCGACCAGCCCAAGGCGGAGGACGCGGCGGTGCTGGAGCTGGTCAAGGGACCGGACTTCCCGACCGGCGGCATCGTCGTCGACAGTCCCGCGGCGATCGCCGAGGCCTATGCGACGGGCCGCGGCGGCTTCCGCGTGCGGGCGAAATGGGCACTTGAGGACCAAGGCCGGGGGACATGGCAGATCGTCGTCAGCGAGATTCCCTATGGCATCCAGAAGGGCAAGCTGATCGAGCAGATCGCGGCGCTGATCAACGACAAGAAGCTGCCGATCCTGGCGGACGTGCGCGACGAATCCGACGCCGAGATCCGCATCGTGCTCGAACCGCGCGCGCGCACCGTCGATCCCGAGACGCTGATCGAGAGCCTGTTCCGCCTGTCGGACCTCGAGACGCGGGTGCCGCTCAACCTCAATGTGCTCGATCACACGCGCACGCCGCGGGTGATGAGCTTGCGCCAGGCGCTCTCCGCCTGGGTCGACCACCAGTTCATCGTGCTGCGGCGGCGGTCCGAGCATCGCCTCGCGAAGATCGCCGACCGGATCGAGCTGCTCGACGGCTATCTGATCGCCTATCTCAATCTCGACCGGGTGATCCAGATCATCCGCACCGAGGACGAACCCAAGCCGGTGATGATGGACGAGTTCGGGCTGACCGACCGCCAGGCCGAGGCGATCCTCAACATGCGGCTGCGCGCGCTGCGGCGGCTCGAGGAGATGGAGATCAAGAAGGAGCGCGATGCGCTCGAGAAGGAGCAGGGCGAGCTCGAGGCGCTGCTGTCGAGCGACGCGCGCCAGCGCACGCGGATGAAGCGCGACCTCGCCAGGATCCGCGAGCGCTACGGGCCGGAGACCGCGCTCGGCGCGCGGCGGACGCTGGTGGCGGAGGCGGCGCCGGCGCGCGAGATTCCGCTCGAGGCGATGATCGAGCGCGAGCCGATCACCGTGATCCTCTCGCAGCGCGGCTGGATCCGCGCGATGAAGGGGCATGGCGAGCTGGCGTCGGCCGAGACCTTGAAATTCAAGGAGGGTGACGGCCCGTTCCTCGCCTTCCATGCGCAGACGACCGACAAGCTGCTGCTCGCGGCGGAGAATGGCCGCTTCTACACGCTGGCGGGCGACAAGCTGCCGGGCGGGCGCGGGTTCGGCGAGCCGGTGCGGCTGATGATCGACCTCGACGGCGGCACCGGAATCGTCGGGCTGCTGCCCGCGAGCGCGGCGGAGAAGCTGCTGGTCGCGGCGAGCGACGGGCGCGGCTTCCTGGTCAAGACCGAGGACGTGATCGCCGAGACGCGCAAGGGCAAGCAGGTGATGACGCCGCGGCCCGGCGCGCTGCTCAAGCGGGTCAAGCCGGTCAAGCCCGAGGACGACTATGTCGCGGCGATCGGCGACAACCGCAAGCTGGTGGTGTTCCCGATGAGCGAGCTCGCCGAGCTGGCGCGCGGGCAGGGGGTGCAGCTCCAGCGCTATCGCGACGGCGGGCTGTCGGACGCGGTCACCTTCCGCTTCGCCGACGGTCTCTCTTGGACGATGGGTGGCGAGCAGGGGCGCACCCGGACGGAGACCGATCTGATGCGCTGGCGCGCCGCCCGCGGCGCCGCCGGGCAACTGCCGCCGACCGGCTTTCCGCGCGACAACCGTTTCTGAATCGGATGTTTTTGATCCGGCGCCTTTAGCGGCTCTTAACCAAATCGCGGTAGCCCCACATAGTGATGCTGCTGTCCCGCCGAAGCAAGGACAAGACCGTTCGTGCCCCGATCCAGGTCGAGGGTGACGAGGCGCGCCTCCTTGGGCCGAGTGGCGCGGCGCAGGTCCTGAACCTGCTCCCGGTCCCCGCGGCGGTGGTCGAATGGAAGGACGGGCGCTTCGCGTTCGAGGCGGTCAATCGCCTCTTCCGCATCGCCGGCCTTGGAACCGTCGCCGATCAGTCGCCGCTGATCCGCCTGCTGGGCGACAAGATCATTGCCTTTGTCGAATCGGATGCGACCGAACAGGAGATGAACTGGGAGCTGGGCGACGCGGTCGATTGCCGCAGCTTCCGCGTCAAGATCGCACGCCGCCCTTCGGAAAAGGGCAGCGGCCGTTGCCTGGTGACGCTGATCGACCACACCTCCGAGCTGCGCACCCAGCGCAGCCTTCGCCGCGAGATGCTCAGCGACAGCCTGACCGGCCTTCCCAACCGTTCCGGTTTCGCCGAGCGGCTGGAGGAGGAGATCGGACGCGGCGGGATGGACAGTTTCGCGGTGCTGGTGATCAACCTCGACCGGTTCAGCCGCGTCAACGCTTGTCTGGGCGGTCTTTCGGGCGACGAATTGCTGATCTCGGTGGCGCGACGCGTGAAGGGTGCGCTCCGCGCGCATGACGTGCTGGCGCGCACCGGCGGCGACGAATTCGCGATCCAGCTCGCATTGGACGAGGGCGCGAGCGACGCGCTCCACGTCGCCAGGCGCATCCAGAACGCGCTGACCACCCCGTTTCGGCTATCCGACTTCGAGATCCGGGTCGATTGCTCGATCGGCATCGCGGTGGGCGACGAGACGGTCGGGGACGCCGAGGACCTGATCCGTCACGCCCAGTTCGCGATGAAGCGCGCCAAGAAGAGCGGGCGCACCGAAATCTACCACACCCAGGCGTTCGACCTTGCGCGCCAGCAATTCAGCATCGAGACCGAGCTGCGCCGCGCGATCGACAATGGCGCGCTGTCGCTGAACTTCCAGCCGATCTGCGATCTCGCCACCGGGCGCATCGTCTCGTTCGAGGCGCTGGCGCGCTGGACCACCGAGAGCGGCGAGATCGTGCCGCCCACCGAGTTCATCCCGGTGGCCGAGGAATCGGGGCTGATCGTCCCGCTCGGGCGCTGGGCGATGCACGAGGCGGCGCGCACGGTCGCGCAATGGGATGCCGCGGCGGGCGGCGACTGCCAGGTCAATGTCGCGGTCAACCTGTCGGCGATCCAGCTCCAGCGCGACCAGATCGCGCCGATGGTGGAGGCGGCGCTCGCGGCGAATGCGATCGACGGGCGGCGGATCACGCTCGAGCTGACCGAGAGCGCGCTGGTCACCGATCCCGATCACATCGCGCGGACGATGCAGGCGCTGAAGGCGCTCGGCACGACGTTGGCGATGGACGATTTCGGCACCGGCTATTCGAACCTCGCCTATCTCCAGAAGCTGCCGATCGACGTGCTCAAGATCGACCGCAGCTTCGTGACGGGCATGCTCGCCGACCGCGACAAGATCGCGATCGTGCGCGCGATCCTGAGCCTCGCCCAGGCGCTGGGCATGCGGACCACCGCGGAAGGCGTCGAGACCAACGAGCTCGCCCAGACGCTCGCCGCGCTCGGCTGCACCTATGGCCAGGGCTATCTCTATGCGCGTCCGCTGGTGCCGGACGACGCCTATGCGCTGCTGTCGCTGGACAGTAATTCGGCGACCACCGCATCGGCGATCTGAGCGGCACGCGCTGCGCCGGGGAAGCCCTCGGCGATCCAGCGGTCCTCGATCCGGCGCAATGCCTTGGCGACCTCGGGCCCTTTCGACAGACCGCGTTCGATCAGCGCGCCGCCGGTGACGGGCAGGCGCGGCGGCATCCAGCCCGCCGCATCGCGCGCGCCCGCGGCGTCGCCCGCCAGCAGCAGCCGGTCGGCGGCGCGCTCGGGGCCGATGCGATAGGCGAGCGGCAGGGGGCCTTCGGCAAGATCGGACTGAATCGCGCTGGCCAGCGCCTGGCGCTCGGCGTTGGACAGCTTGAGCCGCGCGCCGGCCACGTCGTTGGTCGCGGGATCGGGCGGAAGCACGGCGGCGAGGCGGCGGATCGGTTCGGCGGGCAGACCTGCTTCGGTTTCCCGCGCAGCGAGCGCGGCCAAGCGCTCGACCCCGGCCGCGCCGATCTCGGGCAGCACCGGCTTCAGGATGCCGCGCGCGACCACCAGCCGCATCACGCGCACCGCGTCCGCCGCGACGAGCAGCTTGAGCAACTCGTCGCGGATCCGCTCGCGCGACAAGGCCATCAGGTCGTTGGCGCGCGCGGTGCAGGCATCGAGCGCCGCCGGATCGGGGGTGTCGCCAAAGCGGGCGAGGAAGCGGAAGAAACGCAGGATGCGCAGATGGTCCTCGGCGATGCGCTGCAGCGGATCGCCGATGAAGCGGATGTGGCGCGCCTCCAGGTCGGCGAGCCCGCCGAAATAGTCGAACAGCTCGCCGCTCACGGGATCGGCGTAGAGCGCGTTGATCGTGAAATCGCGCCGCGCCGCGTCCTCGCGCCAGTCGTCGGTAAAGGCGACGGTGGCGCGGCGGCCGTCGGTCGAGACGTCGCGGCGCAGCGTGGTGACCTCGACCACGGTGCCGCTGCTCACCGCGGTGACGGTGCCGTGCGCGATGCCGGTGGGGATCACCTTGATGCCCGCGTGCTGGAGCAGTTCGACGACTTGATCCGGGGCATGAGTCGTCGCGATGTCGATATCGGTGACGTCGATGCCGAGCAGCGTGTCGCGCACCGCGCCGCCGACATAGCGCGCAGTCCCTTGGCCCAGCGCGGCGGCGAGGCGATCGAGGCCGGGCCGGTGCCGCCAGGGCGCATCGGGCAGGATTATCCGGTCCATCAGCTGGTCCATCTCAGGCGCCGCGACAGGTTGACGAGCATCGCCGCGGTCGCGCCCCAGATGCGATGGCTGCGCCACGCGATCTCATAATAATGCCGGTCGCGGCCCAGCCATTCGACGCTGGTCTCGACATGGTTGGCGGGGTCGAGCACGAAATCGAGCGGCACCTCGAACACCGCGGCAACCTCCTCGGGCTGGGGAACGAAGCGCAGATCGGGGGCGATCACGCCGACGACGGGCTGCACCTCGAACCCGGTGACGGTGCGGTAACGATCGGCGAGGCCGACCAGCTCGACCGATTCCGGCGCAAGCCCGATCTCCTCACGCGCCTCGCGCAACGCGGCGGCGGTGGCGTCGGCGTCGGCGGCGTCGATGCGGCCGCCGGGGAAGGCGATCTGGCCGGCGTGGCGGCGCAGCGAATCGGTGCGCTGGGTGAGGATCACGCCGGGCGCGGGCCGATCGGTGACGGCGACGAGCACCGCGGCGGGGGTGGGCACGCCATCGGCTTGGGCGGGGTCGTCGCGCAGATCGCCGGCGAGCAGCACCGGCGTCTCGTCATGCTCGGCGGCGAGCGCGGTTCGGAGGCGGTCGGCAAGTGAAGTGGCGGGGAGCGTCATGCCGGCTCGACCGGGAAGAAGGCGCCGTGGCTCCAGATGCCGGGCGGGCTGGAGCCGTTGTCGAGTGCGAGCGCGGCGATCTCGTAATAGACCGGCCGGGCGATCAGCGCCTCAAGCTCGCCACGCACGTGCAGATAGGGATGCGGGCCGTCGCCGCGTTCCTCGAAGCGGATCGGGTGGTCTGGGCCCGCGGGGATGAGATCGCCGGTGTTGAGCCGGAAGGCGATCTCCGCGTCCGCGCCGTCGCCCTCGACCTTCATCTCGACCGCGACGAAGGGCGCATCCTCGACATCGATGTCGAGCTTCTCCACCGGGGTGACCAGGACATGGCCGCCATCGGGCTCGCGGCGCAGGATGGTCGAGAAGAGCCGCACCATCGCCGGGCGGCCGATCGGCGACCCCTGGTGATACCAGGTGCCGTCGCGCGCGATGCGCATGTCGCTGTGCCCGCAATGCTCCGGGTTCCAGCTCGCGACGGGGGGCAGCTTCTGCGCCTCGGCCAGCCGCGCGATCTCGGCGAGCGACAGGCTGGCGAGATCGGGTTGGGCAGGCATCGGCATCGTCCAATGCCGTTAGGCGCTTTTGATTGCCCCGGTAAAGGCCTGCACCCGCGGACCGACCATCCCGGCGCGATCCGGCACCGCGCTGCCCCGCGCCAGCAGACGTCGCGCCTCGAACGGGCCGGGGAGGCGCCATTGCCCGGTCGCGGTCGCATCGAAGCCGAACTGGGCGTAATATTCGGGATCGCCGACCAGCATCAGCGCATCGCCGCCGGGGACGCCGCCGCCCTCCGCCACGCGGATCGCCTTCCACATCAGCGCGCGGCCGATCCCGACATTCTGCCGCTCGGGCGAGACGGCGACCGGGCCGACCATCACCATCGGCACCGCGCCGCCGCCGTCGCAGGCGAGCGCGACCGGCCAGCACTGGATGCTGCCCACCAGTGCGCTCTGCTCGAGCGCGGCGAAGCTCAGCTCGGGGATCGGCGCCATGCCTTCGCGCACGCGATAGGCGGTGCGGCCGTGACGATCCGCGCCGAACGCTGCATCGAGCAGCGTCTCGACCGCCTCGGCGGGCGCATCGGCGAGCGGCACCAGATCGAACACGCGGTAAATCTCCAGCACGCCCGGGGGTGGACGCCGGGGGCGCGCGCCTTTAGCCGCGATAGCCCAAGGACTCAAAGCGATTCCGAAAGGAGGCCCGCGATGAAGCTCTATGATGCGCCCTGGGCGCCGAGCCCGCGCCGTGTGCGCATCTTCCTCGCGGAGAAGGGGCTGGAGGTGCCATGCGAGGCGATCGACCTGCGCACCGGCGAGCATCTCGGCGACGCCTATCTGCGCATCAATCCGCGCGGCGCGGTCCCCGCGCTCGAGCTCGACGACGGCGAGGTGCTGTGCGAATCGGCGGCGATCTGCCGTTATTTCGAGGCACTGAATCCGGAGCCGCCGCTGTTCGGCACCGCCCCGCTCGAGATCGGGCGGATCGAGAGCTGGACCCGGCGGATCGAGGGCGACGGCTATGCCGCCGCGGTCTATGTGCTGCGCAACACCGTCCCCGCCTTCAAGGACCGGGCGATCCCCGGTGCGGGGCTCGCCGCCGTGCAGATCCCGGAACTGGCGGCGCGTGGCACGCTGATGTGGGAGGCATTCACCGAGGCGCTCGACGCGCGCCTCGCGGACCGCGAGTGGATCGCGGGCGGCGCCTATAGCTTCGCCGACATCACCGCGCTGGTGACGATCGATTTCGCGCGCGCCGCCAAGCTCGTCGTGCCCGGGGAACTGACGCATCTGCGCCGCTGGCATGAAGCGGCGTCTGCGCGGCCCAGCGCGAGCGCCTGAGGCCAAGAGCCTTTCCGCCGCCGCATGTTCTGCTATGGCGCCGCGGACCATCTGTTCAGGGCATGCTTCGTTGCACGATCTTCTCCAGCTCCAGGTTCGCGATTTCGAGGTCCAGGTCCTCACTGGCGTCTATTCCGAGGAGACGCACCTGCCGCAGCCGCTGCGCATCTCGATCACCGTCGATCTGATGCCGCCCGAGCATTTCGCGCCCGATACGCCGCTGAGCGCCTCGAAAAGTTATCTCGACCTCAAGCATGCCGCATCGACCGCGCTGCCGCCCGGCGTCCACTTCACGCTGATCGAGGGGGTGGCCGATCACATCGCCGACACGCTGTTTCTCGCCGACGCGCGGGTGCGGCGCGTGCAGGTCGAGATCGTCAAGCTCGCCATCGCCGAGGCGGACGAGAAGATCGGCATCACCTTGGTCCGCCACCGGCGCTGAGGACCGGGCGAGTTTGCCCTAGCGGCGGGCCTGCACCAGCCACAACTCGATGCTCTGTCCCGGCGGCGGCAGCGCGTTGCGCGTGTCGGTGATCCAGGCGAGCCGGCCCCGCCCGTCGAGGATGCGTGCCGAAACGGCATAGCTGCGCCCCGGCTCGATCCGCGCGCGATCGTAGCTCAGCGCGAAGGAGATCGGCACCTGCTGGCCCGCCGTGACGATCTGATTCTGCGCGATCGTGACCGAGGGCGCGTCGGCGAGGCTGACGTCGCTGATCGTCACGATCACGCGCGAATCGGGCGGCAGCGCGATCCGCTCGCGATAGGTGACCGTGCCGGTCAGCGTCGCGGCGCCGGGCTCAGGCACGGTCGCGCACGCGGCAAGGCCGGCGAGCAGCGGTACGAGTGGCAGCAAGCGCATCTGACCGTCTCCTTCTATGCCCGAACCGGCGCACTTCACCCGCGGCAGGGACCGAGCTGCTCCAGCACGAACTGATAGTCCTCGCGGGCGATCGCGGCATTGGCGGGATCCTCGTTCGCCGTGCTCCCCGGGGGCAACGCGCGCGGCAGCCCACAGGCGAGGCGGTACCACAACAGCGTGTCGCGTTGCGGCGCGGCGGCGGCATCGTCGACGATCTCGCCGAGCGCGACCGCCCAGCGGCGCTGCTCGCCCGGCCGGCGCAGGATCGACAGTGAGATCGGCGCGCCGGTCGCGGTCTGGACGAATATCTGGGTCTCGCCCTCGTCCGGGAGCGTGCCCGGGACGTGGAAGGCGTTGCCGAGCCCGGTGACCGCGGGTGGTGCGCCGGGCACCACGACCTCACGCCCCACGCGACGGACGAGCGCGTCGAGATCGGCGGACCAGTCGCGCTGGGAATCGAGCGTGGTGAGCTGGATCATCGCGGCCTGGCCCGAAACGGGACGCGCGAACAGCAGCACGCGCCGCTTGTTGAGCTTGGGCGGGCGGCCGCGCGCATCGACCGGTACGTCGACGACGTAACCGACACGGGTCGGCATCGCCCCGGGCGCGCGAATCAGGGCGAGAACATCGGCCTCGACATAGAATCGGATTCGGCCCTGGGCGACGTTCGCGGCCTCCGCACCCTTGATTCGCACCGCGCTGCGGACCTGCGCATCGAGCAGGACGGGCGAGCCCAGCACCAGATCCGCGACCTCGGCATAGCCGGGCAGGGGGGCTGCGGACTGCGCCACGGCCTGGGCTGTAGCGGGCGTTAACAATTGCGGCGAAGTTGCGGCAATTGCGGCGGAAAGCGAAAACAGGCAGGTCCGGAGCATGGCGTGGAGTCTAGGCGAACGGGCGCCAGCCATACAGAAATATTTCTGCCACCTACGGATTATACGTTTATTGCGTCCGACAAAGCGTTTGCGTCACGCAAATCGCCGCGATAGGACTCGCGCCTCTGCCGGTGGTCGTATCACGACCGCACGGTCGAGCCACGCCGGAAAGATGCCAAGGTGCCGGGCAACGGCGCGGCCGAATGAAGGAGTTATGTTGCTGAATGGCCTACGCAGATCGTGATGTAGGAGGCAGCCGTATCGTCGCGAGCGTGATCGTGGCGATTATCCTGGCGGCATTGGGTTACGTGTTCGTAACCGGCCTCGCTTACCAATATATCAAGAAGAAGGCGGAAGAGATGTCGACCTTCGACATCGAAGAACCGCCGCCCCCGCCCGAGGAAGTGCCTCCGCCGCCTCCTCCCCCCGACAGCCCGGTTCCCCCGCCGCCGACCACGGTCGTCGTGCAGAAGCCGATCGTTCAGGTCCCGGCGCCCGCGCCCAACATCAACCTGAGCAACGTCATCCCGCCGAGCCAGCCGCCGACGCCGCCCGCGCCGCCGGCACCGCCCGCGCCCCCGCCCCCGCCGCCGCCGCCTGCGATCAGCAAGGCCGCCGCCGCGCGCGGCAATCCCGGGTCGTGGGTCACCAACGACGACTATCCGCCGTCCGCGCTGCGCGCCGGCGAGCAGGGGTCGGTCGGCATCTCGTTCGCCGTGAACGCACAGGGCCGAATCGAAGGCTGCTCGGTCACGTCGTCGTCGGGATCGTCCGCACTCGATCAGGCCACGTGCCGCCTGGTGGAGCGCCGCGGGCGCTATTCACCGGCGCTCGACGCCGCGGGTAACCCCGTCCATGGCGGGCGCAAGTCGCTCCGCTTCCGGTGGCAGATCCAAGAGTAAGCTGAACCTGAATCCGGTCGGCCGCGCCGCTGACCAACATTCTTGCAAGGGAAAGAACTGACATGCTGACGACCATTCTCACCGCTGGAGCCGCCGCCGCCCCTGCCGCCCCGCCGCCCACCAACTTCGACATCCTGCACGCGATGAACGAAGGCGGCGTGATCGCCTGGGGCACTGCCACCATCCTGACGGTCATGCTGTTCTTCTCGCTCTACATCCTGTTCACCAAGGTGTTCGAGCAGCAGAAGATCCTCAACCAGTACAAGCGCGTCCGCGCGACCTTCTGGAACAACGCCAGCCTGCGCGAGGGCGCGGCGAAGCTCGAGAAGGATTCGGCCTATCGCCAGCTGGTCGACGACGCGCTGCAGGCGCAGGACCAGTATAAGGAGCTGACCGATCCGATCGAAGCGCATGACTGGCTGCACGGCTCGCTCAAGCGTTCGGAGGATTCGATCAACTCGCAGCTCAACGGCGGCCTGGCGTTCCTCGCCACCGTGGGTTCGACCGCGCCGTTCATCGGCCTGTTCGGCACCGTCGTCGGCATCTTCCGCGCGCTGATCAAGATCGGCGCGGCGGGTGACGCCTCGATCGGCACCGTTGCCGGCCCGGTCGGCGAGGCGCTGATCATGACCGCGCTCGGTCTCGTCGTCGCGGTTCCGGCCGTGCTCGCCTACAACTGGCTGCAGCGCCGCAACAAGGCGATCCAGGAGCAGATGAGCGGCTTCGCGAACGACGTGCTCGGCTACCTGGCTTCGGACGGCCGTGTCCGCCCGACGATCAAGGGCAAGGCCTCGGCCGCGGCGCCGAAGGCTCCGCCGGTCGCGACCACCACTGCCAAGGCCTGACTCGACTGACGGCCGCGCGGTGATACCGCGCGGCCGCCTTCCGGACCCAGGTCCGGGGACAGGATGCGAAAGATAGGATTGCGCCAATGGCGATGAGTGTAGGCGGAGACTCCGCCGAAGAAAAACCGATGTCGGACATCAACACGACGCCCCTCGTGGACGTCATGCTGGTGCTCCTTATCATCTTCCTGATCGCGATCCCGGTGGCGATCCAGTCGGTCGAGCTGACCCTGCCCAAGGTGCTCTATGAGCCGAACGAGACCAAGCCGGAGAACGTGCTGCTCGCGGTGCGCGGCAGCCCCACCAGCGGCAATTGCGAAGTCTTCTGGGGCATGGCGCCGATCAACAGCGGCGACCTGCTCAAGAAAGGCAGCGACAAGCTCAAGGCGGTGGTCGACCGGCTCGGCGACAACATCACGCCTGAGGATATCCCCGAAGTGCATATCCGCGGCGACGTGAACACGCCCTACCGCTGCATCGGTGGCGTGATCTACACGATGCAGAATGCCGGGTTCGTCAAGGTGGGCTTCGTTTCGCAGCCGACGCCGGGCGTGCCGGCGCAGTAAGACTAGAGTTCAGGAGATAAATCCATGGCAATGAGCGCCGGCAAAGACGACGGCCAGCCGATGATGGAGATGAACACGACGCCGCTGATCGACGTCATGCTCGTGCTCCTCATCATGCTGATCGTCACCATCCCTGCGCAGACCCATGCGGTGAAGGTCGACCTGCCCCAGAATACCGGGCAGAACACGCCGCCGCCGGTGGAGCCCCAGAAGAACAAGATCACCATCGATCCGCAGGGCAATCTGTTCTGGAACGGCAGCCAGATCGATCTGGTCACGCTGCGCCAGTATCTCGACCAGAGCCTCCAGATCCAGCCGGAGCCCGAGCTGCATTTCCAGCCCGATCCGCAGGCGCGGTACGAGGTGGTCGATGAGGTGCTGGCCCAGATCAAGCGGTCGAACGTCACGAAGCTCGGCTTCGTCGGCAACGAGCAGTATCGCAACGACTTCTGATCGCGGGTTTCCCGGTCGAAATTGATCAGGGGCGGCTTCGGCCGCCCCTTCTTTTTGCGTGCACTACCAAGACGTTACACGGGTGCATGCCTTGCGGCACAGCCCTTCGTCAGGGGCGTCATAAAAGTGCAATAAACACACTTGCCTGTTTGAAATATCAGTGACACTTTTGTGTCATTGAATTGTAACAAACAGGAGAAGATGTCATGCGTGTTGTTCTCGCCTCAATTGTCCTCGCAGCGCCGCTGGCGCTCATGCCGGCGGCGCAGGCGCAGGTCCGCGAGGATCGCAACGCCACCACCGAGATCCAGACCGGCGACTATGAACTGGCGGAGCGCAAGCTGCTCGCCGAGCAAAGAGTCTTCCCGGCCAAGCCCGAGGTGCTGCTCAATCTCGCGGCGATTTACACCAAGACCGGCCGCCATGCCGAGGCGCGCGCGATCTACAACCGCGTGCTTGCGCTCGATCCGGTCGCGATGGACGTCGCCGACGGCCAGGTCGTGGCGTCGCATCTCGTCGCGGCCCGCGGGCTGCGCATCCTTGACAGCGCGCGCCAGGCGTCGCGCTGAGAGTCAGGGGAACGGGCGGATCGCAGTCCGCCCGTCCGGATATCACAGACGGGGCAGGGTGACGCCGCGTTGCCCCATATATTTGCCAGCGCGATCGGCATAGCTCGTCTCGCACGGCTCGTTCCCCTTGAGAAACAGGAACTGGCACGCGCCCTCGTTCGCGTAGATCTTCGCGGGCAGTGGGGTGGTGTTCGAGAATTCGAGCGTCACATGCCCTTCCCATTCCGGCTCGAGCGGGGTCACGTTGACGATGATCCCGCAGCGCGCATAGGTGGATTTGCCGAGGCAGATCACCAGCACGTCGCGCGGCACCCGGAAATACTCGACCGTCCGCGCCAGCGCGAAGCTGTTGGGCGGGATCACGCAGACATTGGTCTGGCGGTCGACGAAGCTGTTCGCCGCGAAGTCCTTGGGATCGACCACCGCGCTGTCGACATTGGTGAAGATCTTGAACTCGTCGGCGACGCGCGCGTCATAGCCGTAGGAGGAGAGGCCATAGCTGATGCACCCCTCGCGCCGCTGCGCCTCGACGAACGGCTCGATCATGCCGTGCTGCGTGGCCTGTTCGCGAATCCAACGGTCGGAAAGAATGCTCATTGTGGCTCCTGTAGTCAGGCCTGGACGATATGCCAGAGTTCGCCGCCCGGCCCGATCAGATGGATCTCGCGCAGCCCCCAGGGCATCATCTCGGGCGCGCGCGGCGGTCGCACGCCGAAGCGCGCGGGCAGGTCGAGCGATTCGAGATGGCGCCACCAGGCGTCGAGATCCGCGACGATCAGCTGCATCATGAAGTTGTTGGCATAGTCCTCGCTCCAGAAATCCTGGAGCAGGAACTCGCCCGCGCCATGCCGGTAACCGACGACGTCGCCGGCATCGAACAGCTGCTCGAAGCCGAGCGCGGCGTAAAAGGTCTTCGACGCGGCGAAATCCTTGCCGCCGGGGACGAAGGTTCGAATCTTGAGGCTCGCGAGCGTCATCGGATGCCGAGATCGGCCGGGCCGAAGGCGTGGGGCAGCAGCTCCGACAGCCGGTGCGTTTCATACGCCTCGCCCTCCGCGCCCGCGCAATAGATAGCGAGGTCGCGGCCGCCCATCTGCGCGGCTTCGTTGAGGATCTGGCGGCAGCGGCCGCACGGGCGGATCGGGTCGGTCCCGTGCGCGATGCCGCCCCGCATCATGCCGCCGACGATCCCCACGGATACGATCTCGCGCAGCTTCCCTTCCGTATTGGCGCGGGCGACTGCGACCGTCTCGGCGCAGAGCGACAGGCCGTAGCTCGCATTCTCGAAATTGGTGCCGGTGACGATCTGGCCGTCGGTCAGCAGCAGCGCCGCACCGACCGCGAAGTTCGAATAGGGGGCGTGGGCGTTGCGCGCCGCCTCGCGCGCTGCGGCGATCAGGGTCGGGGCAATCTCGTCACTCATGGCGCCACTACGTTCCAGTTCACGGGACCCTCGACCCCGTCGATTCGGCGGATCGTGCTGCTCTGCCACATCGCCCAGGGCCGCGCGAAATAATCCGGCGCGAGGAAGAAGCGGCTCGCCCAGAGCGGACGCGTGATCGCGCCGCTCACCTGGTACTGCGCCTCGAACTCGGGGGCGATGCGCAGGATCGCGGGCTTGCCGCTATGCGTCTCGATCACCGCGGCGACGCGGCGGATCTCCTCGATCACCACATCGCGTGCCGGGCGGGCGGGGCAGGCTTCGTCGAAGCTCAGGTCGATGACGGCCGGCAACGCGCCCGGATCGCGCGGCACGGTCGCGACGAAGGCGCCCGCCTGCACGGACGCGGCATTGCACAGAGAAAAGACATGGATCGCGCCGCGCCGGATGCCCGCTTCCGCGATTCCCGCCCAGTTCGCGGCGAAGCGCGTGTCGCGTGCCTCGGCTCCGCGCGTCGCCTGGGCATAGGCGAAGTCGACGTCGCGCGCCTTGACCATCGCCCAGTCGATCGCGCCATTGCCCTCGGCGACATCGATTCCCTGCACGGCATAGGTCGTGCGCGAAGGCGTCCACGTGGTCGCGTATTTCCACATCGCCCCTCCGGCCGCGGCCAGAGACAGCACCAGTCCGGCCCAGATCAGCCCCCGCTGCACGTCAATCCCCCCTGATTCACGCCTTGATATGCAGCACGCAGACCAGCGTGAACAGCCGTCGCGCGGTGGCAAAATCGATCTCGATCTTGCCCTCGAGCCGCTCGATCAGCGTTCGCGCCGCATCGTCATGGATGCCGCGCCGCGCCATGTCGATCGTCTCGATCTGCGCCGGGGTCGCGTTGCGGATCGCCTGGAAATAGCTGTCGCAGATCGCGAAATAGTCGCGGATCGGACGGCGGAAGCGGGCGAGGCCGAGGATCAGCGTCTCGAGCGGGGTGTCGTCGGCGCGCTTGATCTCGATGCCGAGCCGGCCTTCCTGCACCGAGAGATGGATGCGGTAGGGTCCGGCATAGCCGTCGGGATAGGCGCGTTGCGGGGCGAAGCTGTTCTCCTCGATCAGGTCGAAGATCGCGATTCGCCGCTCCTGCTCGATATCAGCCGACCGCCACAGGATCGTGCGCTCGTCCAGCGTGACGTCGATGATCCGGTGATCGGCCATGCTGTGCCATCTAGGGTCGTCGCCCGGGACTCGTCCACATGATAAACAGCGTCGGGCGGCTTGAGCCGGGGACAACACAGGCGGATAAGGCGCGCATGGCCACGCTTGCACAGCTTCCCCCCGCTTCGACGGATGCCGCCCCGCGGCTGCCCCAGAATGTCGAGGCCGAGGCGGCGCTGCTCGGCGCGATGATGATCGACAACCGCCTCGCCGACGACATCGTCGAGGTGATCCAGGACCAGCATTTCTTCGAGCCAGTGCACGGGCGAATCTTCAAGGCGATCAAGACGCTACGCAAGAACGACATGCTGGCGACACCGGTGACGTTGAAGCCCCTGTTCGAAAAGGACGAGGGCATGGCGCAGCTGGGCGGGCCGGCGTATCTCGCGCAGCTCACCGGATCGGGCGCCGGGCTGATCGGCGCGCGGCAGTTCGCGCGGCAAATCTATGACCTCGCGCTGCTGCGCGAACTGATCGTGGTTGGCCGCGACATGGTCGAGAAGGCGCTCGACACCAGCGAGGACGTCAATCCGCGCGAGCAGATCGACAAGGCCGAAGAGGCGCTGTTCAAGGTCGCGGCCGACGGCGGCACCGCCAACACGGTCAAGTCGTTCAACGAGGCGACCAAGATCGCGCTCGAGAACGCCAAGCGCGCGCAAAGCGCGGGCGGCGGCGTGGCGGGCGTGACCACCGGATTCAACTCGATCAACGGCCGCGTCGGCGGCCTGCATCATTCGGACTTGATCATCCTTGCCGGCCGTCCGGGCATGGGCAAGACCTCGCTCGCCACCAACATCGCCTATAACGCCGCGCGGCGGCTGATGGACGATATCCGGCTGGGCATCAGCCCGAAGGAGTCGATCGGGGCGAAGGTCGCCTTCTTCAGCCTCGAAATGTCGGCCGACCAGCTCGCGCTGCGCATCCTGTCGGAACAGTCGAAGATCGCCTCCGAAGCGCTGCGCATGGGCAATATCAGCAAGGCGGAGTTCGGTGCGCTCGCCGCCGCCGCCGCCGATCTGGAGCAACTGCCGCTCTATATCGACGATACCGCGGGCCTCTCGATCAGCGCGCTGCACAGTCGCGTCCGCCGCCTCCAGTCCAAGCATGACGGTGAGTTGGGGCTGGTGATCGTCGACTATCTCCAGCTGCTCCAGGGCAGCGGCAACAATCGCGACGGCAACCGCGTGCAGGAAATTTCCGAGATCAGCCGTGGATTGAAGACGCTGGCCAAGGACATCAACGTCCCGGTGATCGCGCTGTCGCAGCTGAGCCGCGCGGTCGAGAGCCGCGAGGACAAGCGCCCGATGCTGTCGGACCTGCGCGAATCGGGCTCGATCGAGCAGGACGCCGACATGGTGTGGTTCGTGTTCCGCGAGGACTATTATGTCGCGGCGCGCGAACCCAAACGGCCGCGCGAGGGCGACGATCCCAAGACGTTCGAGGATCACGCGAAATGGGCGCTCGAGATGGAGCGCGTGTTCGGCCTCGCCGAGCTGATCATCGCCAAGCAGCGCCACGGCGCGACCGGCAAGGTGACGCTCAAGTTCGAGCCCAACATCACGCGGTTCAGCGACTATGCCGGCGACGTGAGCGGGCCGTACGGGGACTGATCGCGGCGCGAAACGTCCCAAAAGTCACACTGCCACGCGCGCGGGGAGGTTGACGAAGTTGATAGATTCGACGTGCTTCGCGCGACGGGTGTCAACTTGGGCTGATCGACGGTTCAAGGAGCGGCCGGCGTTCCGGCGGCGGAAGTGCAGCAGGCGAATTCCAACATTGCAAGTAGGGTTCGGGCCGAGTTTCGTAATTCCTCCCCCTCCGGGGGAGGAATGAACTCGCCTCAACCTGAATGCCTACCCTAGCCGTCGCGGCCGTAGACGTCCTTGCGGAAGCTCACCCCCGCCTTGGTGGCGACCGGGGTGAGATAGGTGAGGTAGACGGGCACCTGCACCGGCAGCGGGACCGCCTGCTCGGGCGCCTTTGACGGTGCGCGCAGCGGCTTCTGGAGGAGCCAGCGGCCCAGTGTCGCGGCGTCCTCGAGCCGGATGCAGCCATTGCTGAAATGGCGGTCGTCCTTGCGCAGCAGGTCGCGCTTGGGGGTGTCGTGGAGGTAGATGCCGAGCTTGTTGGGGAACAGGAACTTGGCCTTGCCCATCGAATTGCCCGCCCAGGGCAGCTCACGCACACGCGGGATGCTCCTGCCCGCCGCGACGGCGGTCCAGTCGATGCTGGCGGGCGCGATGCGTTGCGCGCCCGCGCCCCAGCCATCGAGCGCCTCCATCTTCTGCGCGGCGAGCGAGCGCCCGGCCAGCACCTTGGGCGCGACATCGTCGCGGACGAGATAGTCGGGCACGTTCCAATAGGGGTTGAGGATCGCCCATTGCAGCATGCCGGCGAGCATCGGCGTCTGCGTCTCGGCCGCGCCGACCACGACGCGCATCGTGCCGACCTGCTTGCCCGCCTGATAATACCACAGCCGGCCCGACGAGGCGTCGACGACGATGTGGCGCACGGCCGGACCGGGCAGCAGGCGCGCGCGATCGAGGTTGCGCGCAAGCCGGTCGAGCGTGTCGCGCGATGCGCCGCTCGCGCGGGCGCGGCCCGCGAGCTCGCGCAGGCGGACATAATGCTCGCTCATCCAGCCCATGTCGCGGACATAGCGAGCGAAATCCTTGGGAAAGGCGGCGGCGCGCAGCACCGCGTCTTCCGAGAGCTTGCGCGGCCGGAGCTTCTTGTCGGCGAAGGTCATCTCCGCCTCGCCCGGGCGGCGCTGGTCGCGGACGTAGCTGGCAAACGCTTCGGACAGTGCGAGTTCGGCGCGTGCGACATCGTCGGGCGACCCGGCCCTGGCCGCGGCGAGCGCGTCGCGCAGCTTGCCGACCTCATAGTCGGAGGGGTCGAGCCCATCGAGCTCGGCCGAGCGCAGATAGCCGATGAGCACCTCCGCCTCTGCCCCGATCTTGCCGGAACGGGCCCAGAGCGGGCGGAAGCCGCGCGCGGCGTAGAATTTGCGGAGCTTCCCGTCGGCATGTTCGCGGATCGCCGCGGCGACCGGCCCCATCCGGGCGGCAGCGGCGGCGGGACGATCCTGCTGGGCGAGCGCCGGGAGCGGGCTCGCCGCGGCGGCGCAGAGCGTGACGGCGAGCAAAGAGTGGGGAATGCGGAGACGCCGCATTCCCCCAAGCCTGGCGATCAGCCCTTCTCCCCCAGCCGCGTCGGGCCCGGCGGGGGCGGCGGCGGCGCGGCGGGCGCGTTGGGATGATAGATGCCGTCGGCGCTGTAATAGCCGTCGATGATGCCGTCGCCATCGCGATCGGCGGCGACTGATCCGGCGACCGCGCCGGGGGGCGGCGGCGGTGCGGACGCGACGACGTCCTCATTCTTCGAGCAGGCGGCCAGCGTCAGCGCGGCGAGGCCTGCCAGCACGAGGGTGGATTTACGCATGATACGTCCCTTTTTCCGGCGTGCAGGGGAGTTCCCGCACGCGTCGGCTGGCTGCCAACGGCCAAGGGTTCGTTTCGCTTCCGCGCATCCCACCAAGCCGCGACAAATGGTGCGGTCAGCGCGGTGACTTGCGGAAACTGCAATCAGAAACGCTGGTGACGCGCCCCGTCGATCGTGTCGCAGCTGCCGCGGAAACCGGAGCCGTAAATGCCCTGGATGGTGATCCGCCCGCTGCGCCGATCGATCGTCACGCGCGGCTGGTTGGCGCCGTTGAGGCGATAGCTGGCGCGGATCTGATAGCGATCGCTGGAAACGTCGCGCAGGTCCCACCAGCCGTCGCGGCGGGTGCCGCCCGAATGGATCGGCGGGATCAGCGAGCGCGGCAGGCGGATGCGCCCGCCGCCGTCCCAGATCTGGATCATCACCGATGCGTCGAACTGCTGGTTCGTCAGCTCGGTGCGGTTACCGAAATCATAGCGGTCGGTGTTCCAGTTCCACTGCCAGCCATAACGGTTGGCGACGCCGGGCCGCTGCCCCTCACCGAAACAGATCAGGCCCAAGGAGATCGGCCGGCCGCCGGGCCAGCCGCCGCCGGGGCGATCGTCCCAGTCGGGCCGGTCGGGACGGCCGGGGCGGTCCGGCCGATCCGGGCGGCCGGGCCGATCGGGGCGCCATCCGCCGGACTGGCGGCAATCGGCCGGGGGCGTGGTGATGATCGAGGCGAAGCGGCCGTTGGTGGTCGCGATGCTGACGCACTGGCGGCGCTCGGCGCTCCACCAATAGGCCCAGGCACGGTCGCCGCCGCCCTCGCCGCGCACATAGGTATAGCCGCGCCGCTGCAGCTCGCCCTCCGCCTGACCGGCGCGGGCGTTGACCATGTCGCGCAGGTCGTAGGGGATGTCCTGTGCGGAGGCGGGCGATGCGATCGCTCCCGCGGAAGCGGTGGCGAGGACGGAGAACAACTTGAAACGGCCCATCGGAACTCTCCCCTGTGCGAGAACGAACGCTTGAACCTTGTCGAGTCGCGGCGTGGCGACGCATGATCATCCTAGCATGCACGAAAGGATCGGCCGCGATGCATTTCATGGGGCTGCTGAAATCGCTCGACGAGCTTCTCTACGAAGTGATGTCGTGGCTGATCTTCTTTCCGATCACGCTGTGGCGCACGCTGACGCGGCCGCTGCAGATGATGGACTATTCGGACCACGAGCTCGGCCAGACGGAAACGCAGCAATATGCCGACACGCTGCCCCCGCCTCTGTTCCTGCTCGTATCGCTGCTGCTCGCGCATGGGCTCGAGCTGGTCGTGGTGGGCGACAGCCCGCTGATCGAGAGCAAGCGCGGGCTCGCCGCGCTGGTGCATGACGACACCTCGCTGCTGATCATGCGGCTGGTGGTGTTCAGCATCTTTCCGCTCGTCTTCGCGACGCAAATGGTGCGGGCCCAGCACACCGAGCTGACGCGGGATACGCTGCGCCGTCCCTTCTACGCGCAATGCTATGCGGTGGCGCCGTTCGCGCTGGCGATGAGCGTCGCGGGGATCCTGATCCAGATCGACTGGCTGGGGGTTCAGATCGCCGGATTGGTCCTCGGCGCGCTGGCGCTGCTCGTCTTCGGGCTGGTGCAGGCGCGCTGGTTCGCCCAGCGCCTGAATCGCAGCCTCTCCGCCGGGTTCGGCCATGCTTCGCTCGCGATGGTCGGAAGTCTCGTGCTGGTCCTGCTGACCTCGCCGCTCTTCACCTGAAGGTCAGAACACCGGCAGATCGGGATCGCCGTCCGCGACCGGGGTGTGGATGCCGCATTCGGTCTTGTCCCAGCCGGCCCAGCGGCCCGAGCGCGGATCCTCGCCGGGCTTCACCTTGTGGGTGCAAGGTGCGCAGCCGATCGAGAGATAGCCCTCGGCCTCGAGCGGGTGGCGCGGCAGGTCGTGCGCCTCGAAATAGGCGTCGAGATCGGCCTTGGTCCAGTCGGCGAGCGGGTTGATCTTGAGCTTGCCGGCGGCGTCCACCTCGAAGCGGGGGAGGGCGTTGCGGGTCGAGGCCTGGAACGCCTTGCGCCCGGTGATGCTGGCGTCGAACCCGGCCATCGCCTTTTCGAGCGGGATCACCTTGCGGATCTCGCAGCAGCCGTCGGGATCGTAGGACCAGCGCAGGCCGGTCTCGTCCTTCCTGGCGATCGTCTCGGCGTCGGGGGTGACGATGCGCAGGTTGGTGAGGCCGAGCTTGGCCGCGAGCTGGTCGCGATAGGCGAGCGTCTCGGGAAAATGCTTGCCGGTGTCGAGGAAGATCACCGGCACCGACGAGTCGATCGAGGCGACGAGATGCAGCAGCACCGCCGATTCCGCGCCGAAGGAGGAGACGATCGCGACCTCGCCCGCCATCTGCTCGGCGAGCATGGTGCGCAGCATCTCCTGCGTCGACGCGCCGCGGAACAGGTTGTTGAGGCGCAGCGCGTCGCGCTCCGTGAAGGCCGGAGCCGTATCGATGCGGTCGATCGGGCGCGCCACGCTAGCCATGCCGCCGTTTCCACACCGGGACATGGCCGTCCGCGGCGATCTGATAGACATGGTCGTAGCGCGCGAGGCTCGCGGCGAGCACCGCCTCGTCCACCGGCGCTTCGGGGGCGAAGCTGTCGAAGCCGCAGCGGCGCATGAACGGGATCTGGTCGACCAGCACGTCGCCCTGCGCGCGCAGTTCGCCGATGTAGCCTGCCTCGCGCAGGATGCGCGCGGAGCTGTAGCCGCGGCCGTCGCGGAACTTGGGGAAGCTCACTTCGACCAGCGAGAGGCGATCGAGATGGGGGAGGAGCGCGCGGGCGTCCTCGCCGCTCTCGATGCGGACGGCGGTGGCGTTGGACTGGCCGAGGAACGAATCGAGCGTGACGGCGGGCTCGTCATGCGCCTCGTCGTCGCGGAAGCGGAGCCCGCCGGCGTTCGCCGGCAAATCGCTGGTGTCACCCATAGATCGCCTCCTTGAACGGGGCCATGCCGATGCGGCGATAGGTGTCGAGGAAGCGCTCGCCCTGTTCGCGCTGGGCGAGATAGACGTCGGTCGCCTTCTCCACCGCATTGACGATCCCGTCCTCGCTGAAGCCGGGGCCGGTGATCTGGCCCAGCGACACGTCTTCCGCGCCCGAACCGCCGAGCGAGAGCTGGTAGTTCTCGACGCCCTTCCGGTCGACGCCGAGGATGCCGATGTGGCCGGCGTGATGATGGCCGCAGGCGTTGATGCAGCCGCTGATCTTGAGCTTGAGCTCGCCGAGTTCGCGCTGGCGGCCGAGATCGGCGAAGCGGTTGGCGATCTTCTGCGCGACGGGGATCGAGCGGGCGTTGGCGAGTGAGCAGTAATCGAGGCCCGGGCAGGCGATGATGTCGCTGATCAGGTCGAGATTGGCTTCGGCGAGGCCAGCGTCGGCGAGCTGCTGCCAGATGGCGTAGAGATCGGCCTTGCGGACATGCGGCAGCACGATGTTCTGCGCGTGGGTGACGCGCAGCTCGTCGAAGCTGTGCTTCTCGGCGAGATCGGCCATGAGGTCGATCTGCGCCGAGCTGGCGTCGCCGGGGATGCCGCCGGTGGGCTTGAGGCTGATATTGACGATGGCGTAGCCGGGCTGCTTGTGCGCGGCGACATTCTGGTCGAGCCAGAGCGTGAAGTCGGGATCGCTGCGATCGATGTCGTCCGACAGGCCGGTCTCGAACGCCGGGTCGGCGAAATGGGCGGCGATGCGGTCGAACTCGGCGCGCGGCGGGTCGATGCCGAGCTTCTTGACCTCGGCGAACTCGGCCTCGACTTCTTCGCGGTACTTGTCCGCGCCGATCTCGTGGACGAGGATCTTGATCCGCGCCTTGTAGATATTGTCGCGGCGGCCATAGCGATTGTAGACGCGCAGGCAGGCTTCCATGTAGCTGATGAAATCGTCGAACGGCACGAAGTCCTTGATCAGCGGCGCGATCATCGGGGTGCGGCCCATGCCGCCGCCGACATAGACGGCGACGCCGAGCGCGCCGTCCTTCTCGACGATCTGCAGGCCGATATCGTGGAGGCGCATCGCCGCGCGATCCTCGTTCGCGGCGATTACCGCGATCTTGAACTTGCGCGGCAGGTAGCTGAATTCGGGGTGGAAGGTGCTCCACTGGCGCAGCAGCTCGGCCCAGGGGCGCGGATCGGTCAGTTCGTCCGCCGCGGCGCCGGCATATTGATCGCTGCTGATGTTGCGGATGCAGTTGCCGCTGGTCTGGATGGCATGCATCTCGACCGTCGCGAGATCGGCGAGGATGTCGGGCGCGTCCTCGAGCTTGATCCAGTTATACTGGATGTTCTGGCGCGTGGTGAAATGGCCATAGTCGCGGTCATACTTGCGCGCGATGTGCGCGAGCATGCGCATCTGGCGGCTGTCGAGCGTACCATAGGGCACCGCGACGCGCAGCATATAGGCGTGGAGCTGGAGGTAGAGGCCGTTCATCAGCCGCAGCGGCTTGAACTGGTCCTCGGTGATCTGGCCGGCGAGGCGGCGCTGCACCTGGTCGCGGAATTCCTCGACGCGGGACGCGACGATCGAGTGGTCATATTCGTCGTATTTGTACATCTCAGATCACCCAGCTGCCGGCATTGGGGTCGGCGGGTTTGAGTGTCAGGTCCGGGCGCACGGTCGGGCCGAGCGCGCGGATGCGGTCCTTGATGTGCGCGGGGCGCGGTCCCTCGGGGGTTTCGGTGGCGTCGATCACATAGGGACCGTTGACGCGGCGCGCGCCTTCCTCGGCATGCGCGATCGCCTCGCCCTGGTCGCCGACATCGACGGCGTCCTCGACATGGCGCGACCAGCCCTCGCCGGTCCACCAAGTGACGTCGCCCGTGGGCAGGTCGTTTCCGGTGAGCAGCTTCACAAGTCGAATCCGTGCATGAGTTCGGCCTTCTTCGCCCAGCCGGCGAGCTTGTCCTGCGCGTCGGACAGCGCGACCACCTCGCCGACGACGATGATCGCGGGGCTCTGGACCTTCTCGCGCTCGACCATGGGACCCAAATCGGCGAGCAGCGTCTTCATCGCGCGGCTGCCTTCGAGCGTCGCGCGCTCGAGCACCGCGACGGGCATGTCGGGGGCGACGCCGTCGCGCATCAACTTCTCGGCGATGTCGGGGCAGGTTTGCACGCCCATGTAGATGACCAGCGTGCGGCCCTTGCCGGCGAGGCCAGACCAGTCCTGCTCGCTGAGGCCCTTGCACTGGCCAGCGACGAAGCTGACCGCGCTCGACCAGTCGCGATGGGTGAGCGGGAGCATCGCCTCGGCCGCGCCGCCGAGTGCGGCGCTGACGCCCGGGATCACCTCGACGGGCAGGCCGGCGGCGCGCACCGCCTCCACTTCCTCGCCGCCGCGGCCGAAGATGAACGGGTCGCCGCCCTTGAGGCGCACGACGATCGCGCCGGTCTTCACATGCGCAATGATGAGGGCGTTGATGCCTTCCTGGGGCACGGTGTGCTTCGAGCGGCGCTTGGCGACCGAGATGCGATGCGCCTGCGGCGCGAGGTCGAGCACGCGCGGATCGACCAGCCCGTCATGGACGAGCACGTCGGCCGCCTTCAGCGCCTCGACGGCACGCACGGTCAGCAGGCCCGGATCGCCCGGACCGGCACCGACCAGAATCACGCGCCCGCGCGCGGAAGGATCGAGCAGGGAAGCCATGGATGGCAGATGGTCCCCGGTGACGTTCGCGGCAACCGATGGTTGCTTGGGGGGGCGGAAGCCGAACTTTGCCGAATCCGACAATCCTGGATGACGCGTTGTTGGTTATGCGCATTCCGGCTAGGAAGGCGTGGTGGGGGCAAATATTTATCCGGCGATCAGCGTTCATCGCTTCTCGACCTGCGGGATCGAGGCGCGCGAGCGTCATGACGCGTGGCGCGAACGCCCTTCGTCCTTCGGGCGCCTGTTCGAGACCGTGCCGCATGAAGCGTTCGACACCAGGTCGAGCTTCTTCAGCCTGGGATCGATCCAGGTCGGCTTCTCCACCTTCTGCTCGCAGACCTGGACACGCACCACCGCGATGGCCCGCGCCGACGATGTCGACTGGCTGACCGTCAATGTCCGCTTTGCCGGTGCGGCCCGCGGCGATAGCGAGCTTGCCGACTTCGCCGTGCCGACGGGCGGCACGATCATGGTGGATCTGGCCCAGCCGGGCAGCCATTTCTCGGAGCGGTCGGACACCGCGCTGCTGATGATCCCGCGCGCACTGGCCGAGTCGGTGTTTGGACCGGTGCGGAGCCTGCATGGCGCGGTGATCTCGCCCAGCGGTTCCGCGCTGCTGCGCACGCATCTGCGGCAGCTGCAGCAATCGGTGCACGACATTCCCGCCGCGCAGGGCGAGCGCATGTCCGGGGTATTGCTCGACCTGATCGCGGTCTCGCTCTCGATGGAGGGGCGCCCCGTCGCGCCGACCGCCGACGCGTTCGACGGCGCCGTGCGCCAGCGCGCGCTGGCGATCATCGACGCGCGGTTGGGATCGGCGCAGCTCAACCCGGCATCGCTGGCTCGATCTCTGGGGGTATCGCGGTCAACGCTCTACCGGCTGTTCGGCGCCGACGGTGGGGTCAATGCATGCATCCGCCAGCGGCGGCTGGAGCATGTCCATCAACTGCTTGGCCAGTCGACGACGAGCGAACCGATCGCGGTGCTGGCCGAACGCTGGGGATTCTGCGACGCGGCGCATTTCGGCCGGCTGTTCCGCGCAGCTTACGGCATGACGCCGGGCGAGTATCGGGCGATGCGGCGCGCGCTTCGCGCGGCGTGAGCCGAGCCGGGCGGGCGCAGCCTAGGCCGTATCGACATTCAGGATCGAGGCGAGTTCATTCCTCCCCCTGAGGGGGAGGGGGACCGCCGCGAAGCGGTGGTGGGGGGTAGGTGGCCCCAAGCTGACCAGCCCGCTTGTGGAGACTACCCCTCCACCAGCTGCGCTGGTCCCCAGTGTCGGGTTGACCATGCCCCGCATGGTCAAGGATCGTCCGGGGGACGATCCGACCCGACACTCCTCCGGGGGGAGGAATGATTGAATGTCGATACAGTCTAATTTTGCTGGTGCGCGGCTTCCCGGTCGTTGACCCAGTTGCCGGTGCGAGGATCCTTGGCGATCGGACGGCCGCAACGCGCGCAATTGGTGCGGTAGCGGTCGCCGCGACTCCGAACGTCGCGCCGGATGCGCCGGTGTCCTGCAATCAGACAGATCAGCTGCCACATTGATGCCATCCCCTCCATTTCCCCGGAGGCGATGTAGCGGGCGCAGTCCGTGCGGATAAGCCGCGAACCTATTGCAGCTGTTCCATCGGCTTGTCTGCCGGGTTCAGCTCGCCAGCTCGCGGGCGCGGCCGGCGAGACGGAGCGCCTCGTCGATCAGCTCGGCGGCGAACGCGAGGTCCTTCTGCGCCACCGCGATGGCAAGGCAGTTGCTGGCTTCGCGGCGAAGCCGTTCGGCGCGGGTGGGGCGGGGGGATTCGTACGCGGGGGGTTTCACGGGGCGAATAATCCGCATGGCCCCTGCCGGTTCCGCGGCTCGTCGCAACGGGAGGATCAGTGCGTCCCGGCGGCCGCTCAGCCTTCGCGCAGGCCGATGCCGATGCTCACCCGCGCCTGCTCGGCCTCGCTCGACACCACCGGATAGGCGCAATAGTCCGCGGCGTAATAGGCGCTGGGCCGGTGGTTGCCCGACCAGCCGATGCCGCCGAACGGCGCCGCGGAGCTGGCGCCGTTGGTCGGGCGGTTCCAGTTGACGATGCCGGCGCGGATGTTCGCCCAGAACTGGTCGTAGAGCTTGGGGTCCTGGCTCACCAGGCTGGCGGAGAGGCCGTAGCGCGTGTTGTTCGCCTCGGCGATCGCCTCCTCGAAGGTGTTGGCGCGGATCACCTGCAGGATCGGGCCGAACAGCTCGACATCGGGCTTTTCCTTCGCCTCGGTCATGTCGATCAGCGCCGGGGTGACGAAGGGGCGGCCGTCGATCGGGCGCTCCATATGGCGCAGCGGACGGCCGCCGAGGAAGGAGAGCTCGAGGAAGCTTTCGGTCAGGAGGTCGGCGGTGTCGTTGTCGATCACCGGGCCCATGAACGGCGCGGGGTCGGCATGCGGCTCGCCGATGATGAGGCGGCCGATCAGCTTGTTCACTTCCTCGATCAGCGGGTCGTAGAGCTTCTGGTCGACGATCAGGCGGCGCGCGGCGGTGCAGCGCTGGCCGGCGGTGGTGAAGGCGGACTGCACCACCAGTACCGCGGCCGAGTAGATGTCGGGGGTCGACCATACGAGGATCGGGTTGTTGCCGCCCATTTCGAGCGCGAGGATCTTCTCGGGCTTGGAGGCGAAGGCGCGGTTGAGCGCGATGCCGGTGCGCGCCGAGCCGGTGAACAACAGTCCGTCGATCCCGTCATGCGAGGCGAGCGCCTTGCCCTCGTCCGGGCCGCCGATCAGCAGGCGGATGCACCCTTCGGGAATGCCCGCGGCGTGGAAGCATTCGACCAGGAAGGCGCCAGTGGCGGGGGTCTTCTCCGACGGCTTGAACACCACCGCGTTGCCGGCGAGCAGCGCGGGGACGATGTGGCCGTTGGGCAGATGTGCGGGGAAGTTGTACGGCCCGAGCACTGCGAGCACGCCGTGCGGCTTGTGGCGCAGCGCGAGGCGGGTGTTCATCGGCGCGTCGATGCGGCGCTGGCCGGTGCGTTCGGAAAAGGCCGAGACCGAGATGTCGACCTTGGCGATCACCGTGTCGACCTCGCTGCGCGCCTCCCAGATCGGTTTGCCGGTCTCGCGCGCGATCACGTCGGTGAAGGCGTCGGACTTCTGGCGGACGACATTGGCGAAGCGGCGCAGCGCCTCGATGCGGTAGGTGAGCGGGCGCGCGGCCCAGTCGGCCCAGCTTTCGCGCGCCTTGGCGACCTCGGCATCGACGTCGCCGATTTCCCTCCGCCACAGCACCGCGCCGGTGGCGGGCTCGGTCGAGATGATTTCCGATGCGGGCATTCGTTCTTTCTTTGGCTGGCCCCCTGAGATGGGGCACGCTCTAGCACCAAGTAACGCGACTATTCCACCTTACCCGTATCGAGGGCTCCGCCCATCTGCCGTATCGCCGCGATCTTGGTGTTGAACGGGCGCCAATCGTCGTCGCGGTCGATCGCCGACCAGATCGCCTCGACTTCGTCGATCAGCATCGAACAGGGCTCGCCGCCGGCGAAATAGGGGTGGCTGCGGCCTTGCGGGACGGGATCGTGCTCGGCGAGGGCGTCGCGCACCCCGTCCCATTCAGCGCCGTAGCTTGCAGGCAGCGCGCCGCCAAAGGCGTCGAAGAAGAAGCGGTCGATCGACCATTGTGTCGCGATCAGCGCCTCGTCGATCGCGTCCTTGAGCCGCCATCCGGCCTCGCCATCGCGCATGCGGAGGCCGAGCCGGCGCAGGAGTGGAGGGGGATAGGCCTCGCGATAATGCTGCTCGAACTGCTCCAGCCGCTCGATCAGCGGTGGCGCCTCGCTGATCAGGCGCAGCGATACCGCGAGCTGGGCGCAGTTCCACAGGATCGCGTCGGGCTGGCGGCTGAAGGCGTAGAGCCCGGCATGGTCGAAATAGGCGGCGGTGAAGGCGGGATCGAAGCTGGGGGCGAAGCGCCACGGGCCATAGTCGAAGCTCTCCCCGGTGACGTTGATATTGTCGGTGTTGAGCACGCCATGGACGAAGCCGGCGGCCATGTAGCTGGCGGCGAGGCGGGCCGTGCGTTCGACCACCAGTCCGAAGAACTGCGCGACCGGGTTCGCCGCGGGTTCGACGCCGAACAGCTCGGCGAGGCACCAGTCGACCAGCCGGCGCATGCTCGCCGCGTCGCTGAAATAAGCGAGCCGCTGGAAGGTGCCGATGCGGATATGGCTGCGGCTCATCCGCACCAGCACGGCCGAGCGGGTGGGCGAGGGCTCGTCGTTGCGCTGCAGCGCCTCGCCGGTCTCGATGAGCGAGAAGCTGCGCGAGGTCTCGACGCCGAGCGCCTCGAGCATCTCGGTCGCGAGCACCTCGCGCACCCCGCCCTTGAGTGTCAGCCGGCCATCGCCGAAGCGGCTGTAGGGGGTCTGGCCCGATCCCTTGGTGCCGAGCTCGAGCAGCGCGCCGTCGCCGCGCCGCATCTGCGCGAAGGTGAAGCCGCGGCCGTCGCCGATCTCGGGATTGTACACGCGGAACTGGTGGCCGTGATAGCGCAGCGCCAGCGGCTGGGGCAGGTTGCCGGGCAGCGGCTCGAACCGGGCGAAGTGGCGGAGCCAAGCCGCGTCGTCGAGCTGGTCCAGTCCGATTTCCGCGGCGGCGCGGTCGTTGCGGAAGCGCAGGCGGGTCTGCGGGAAGTCTGCCGCTGTGACCGGGTCGTAGAAGGTTTCGCCGAGTTTCAGGATCGCGGGATCCGGCCGGTAGGACGGCGCTTGCGGGAAATCGGCCATGGCGCGATATGGGGGGCGATGGCGACCGCGCGCAACCTGCCCGACTATACCGACGGTTACTGGTGGTCGGGCGACGGCCTGCGGCTGCATTATCGCGACTATCCCGGCGGGGACGGCAAGCCGCCTTTGCTCTGCATCCCCGGCCTCACGCGCAATGCGCGCGACTATGCGGCGCTGGCGGACCGGCTCGCGGGCGAATGGCGCGTGATCGCGGTCGATCTGCGCGGTCGCGGCGAGAGCGCTTATGCCAAGGATCCGATGACCTATGTGCCGCTGACCTATCTCCAGGATCTGGAGGCGCTGGTCGTGGAGCTCAAGCTCGAGCGGTTCGTCGCGGTGGGGACCTCGCTCGGCGGCATATTGACGATGCTGATGGCCTCGACTCATCCCGAACGGATCGCGGGCGCGGTGCTCAACGATGTCGGGCCGGAGATCGACCCGCTCGGGCTCGGGCGCATCCGCGGCTATGTCGGCAAGGCGAACTGGCACCCGACCTGGATGCACGCCGCGCGCGCGCTGGCCGAGGCGAATGGCGACGTCTATCCCGGCTATGACATCGAGGACTGGCTGGCGATGGCCAAGCGCCTCTATCGGCTGACCAGTGCCGGGCGCATCGTGCTCGACTATGACATGAAGATCGCCGAGCCGTTCCGCGTGCCGGGCAACGAGGCGGGTCCGGACATGTGGCGGGCGTTCGACGGGCTCAAGGACAAGCCGCTGCTGGTAGTGCGCGGCGACCGCTCCGACATCCTCTCCGCCGCTACCGCCGACGCGATGCGTAAGCGGGCCAAGGCATGCGATCTGGTGACGGTGCCGGAGACCGGTCACGCGCCCAGCCTCGGCGAGCCCGAGGCCGTGGCGGGGATCGATCGGCTGCTCGCCAAGGTGAGCTGAAGGGGCAGGAACTCCCGCCCCTCCATCGGTCAGTCCTCCAGCTTCGCGCGGCGCTCGAGCTCGGCCTGCGTCGGCTCTTCCATGGCGAAGGAGCCGGTCTCCACTGCACCGGCGCGTTCATAGGCGGCGATGATCACACCGCTCGGCGATACGGCCGACTTGACGAGGCGGAAACCCGCCGGCTGCGCGCCTTCGCCGAACATCCGCTTGCCCTTGCCGAGCACGATCGGGAAGATCATCAGGCGCAGCTCGTCGACCAGGTCCTCGGCGAGCAGGGTCTGGAGCAGCTCGCTCGAACCCTGGGTCAGCAGGTCGGGACCGTCCTGCCGCTTGAGTTCGCGCAGCGCGGCCGGGACGTCGGGGCCGAGCAGCTCGCTGTTCTGCCAGTCGAGCGCCGGCTGTGAGCGGCTGGCGACATATTTGGTGATCGCGTCGAAGCGTAGGGCGATCGCTGCGTTCAATTCGTCATAGCCTTCCGCGTCCGGATCGGTCGGGAAGTGCGGCCAGTGCGCGGCGAAGATGTCATAGGTCTTGCGGCCGAGCAGCAGGTCGAACGGGCGCGCGAACATCTCGTCCACCGCCGCGCCGGTGGTCTCGTCGAAATGCGGCACCAGCCAGCCGCCATGCTCGAAGCCGCTGGTCGGGTCTTCCTCCGGTGCGCCCGGTGCCTGCATCACCCCATCGAGGCTGACAAAGGCGGCTGCAATGATCTTGCGCATGGTTCTTCTCCTTGGTCACCAGCGCCATGATGCGCTGTCACCTTGACGACGAGCGGGGCGCGGCGGAATCGACACGGCCGCAAAAAATTTTCGCGCAGCGCGGATTTGGGCGCTAAGCAGCGCGCCCAGCATGGCCATCCGTATCCTCCATCTCCATTCGAGCTTCGACCTGGGCGGCAAGGAAGCGCGCGCCGTCCGGCTGATGAACGCGTTCGGCGATCGCGCGAGCCACGTCATCGTCTCGGGCGTCGACGGCGCCTATGGCGCGCGCGACGCGATCGCCAAAGGCATCCGTTACGAGATCGCGCAGAACCCGCCGCCGCTGACCGGCAAGCCTTCGGTCGCGCGCTACGAGGCGATCGCCCGGTTCATGGCCAAGTTCGACCTCGTCCTGACCTATAATTGGGGCGCGATCGACGGAGTGATGGCGAAGCGCGTGTTCGCCAAGAATTTGCCGCCGGTGATCCATCACGAGGACGGGTTCAACGCCGACGAGGCGATGCGCCTCAATCCGGTGCGCAACATGTATCGCCGTATCGCACTCGGCGCGGCGCAGGCGCTGGTCGTGCCCTCGCATCTGCTCGAGCGCGTCGCAGTCAAGGCGTGGAAGCAGCCGCGCGAGCGCATCCACCGCATCTCCAACGGCATCGACGTCGCGGCCTATGCGAAGAAGCCCGACACGCGCGCGATCCCGGGGTTCAAGCGGCTGCCGGGGCACACGGTGGTCGGCACGCTCGCAGGGCTGCGCGAGGTCAAGGACCTGCCGATGCTGGTGCGCGCGATGGGCGGGATGAAGAGCCGCGCGCAGCTCGTGATCGTCGGCGAGGGGCCGGAGCGCGGGGCGATCCAGGACACGATCGACAATATGGGAATGGAGAAGACCGTGCTGCTGCCGGGCTTCCTGCCCGATCCGCACCGCTACATGGGATTGTTCGACATCTTCGCGCTGTCGTCCAAGAGCGAGCAGCAGCCGATCGCGGTGATGGAGGCGATGGCGGCGGGGCTGCCGATCGCCTCGACCCCGGTCGGCGACGTCGCGCAGATGATCGCGCCGGAGAACCTCCCGGCGATCGCCGACGACTGGAATCCGGTGCATCTGCGCGACCGGATCGAGACGCTCGCCGCGCATCCCGAGGCGCGCGCGATCGTCGGCAAGGCGAACCAGGCGCGTGCTCGTGCGTTGTTCGACGAGAAGGCGATGATCGCCGCCTATGCCGCGCTCTATGCCGGCGCCGTGGGACGCCCAGGGGCGTTGGGCTGATTCTCCTCGCTAAGCGGGGGTATCGCGGCTAGAGTCGCGCGAATTTTTCCGGAGGGACGCGTTGTTCAAGGGTTTGAAGCCGATCATCTACAATGGTCAGGAAGTCTGGCCTCTCGTGGAGGGCGGCAAGGGGGTCGCGGCGACCAATCACGCCTCGGCCGGCGCCTGGGCAGCGGCGGGCGGGATCGGCACGGTGAGCGCGGTCAATGCCGACAGCTATGACGCCGAGGGCAAGATCATCCCGCAAGTCTACAAGGCGCTGAACCGGCGCGAGCGGCACGAGGAGCTGATCGCCTACGCCGTCGAAGGCGCGGTGCAGCAGGTCAAGCGCGCGTTCGAGATTGCGGGTGGCAAGGGCGCGATCAACATCAATGTGCTGTGGGAGATGGGCGGCGCGCAGCGCGTGCTGCACGGCGTGCTCGAGCGGACGCGCGGCATGGTCGCGGGCGTCACTTGCGGTGCGGGCATGCCCTACAAGCTTTCGGAGATCGCTGCGTCCTATGGCGTCAACTATCTCCCGATCGTGAGCTCGGGTCGCGCCTTCCGCGCGCTGTGGAAGCGGGCCTATTCGAAGGCGAGCGAGTGGCTGGCGGCGGTGGTCTATGAGGACCCGTGGCTGGCGGGCGGGCATAACGGCCTGTCCAACGCCGAGGATCCGCGCGCGCCGCAGGATCCGTATCCCCGCGTGAAGGAGCTGCGCGCGGTGATGCGCGAGGGCGGGATCAGCGACGACGTGCCGATCGTGATGGCGGGCGGCGTCTGGTATCTGCGCGACTGGAACGACTGGATCGACAATCCCGAGCTCGGCACGATCGCCTTCCAGTTCGGCACGCGGCCGCTGCTGACGCGGGAGAGCCCGATCCCCGAGGGTTGGAAGGCCAAGCTGATGGAGATCGAGGAGGGTGACGTGCTCCTCCACCGCTTCTCGCCGACCGGCTTCTATTCCTCGGCGGTGCGCAACCCGTTCCTGCGCAACCTCGAATCCCGCTCCGAGCGCCAGATCCCCTATTCGACCGAGGAAGCGGGCGACCATACGTTCCAGCTCGATGCCGGGGTGAAGGGCAGGAATTTCTGGGTGACGCGCAACGACCTGCTGCGCGCGCGCGAATGGGTCGGGCTCGGCTATACCGAAGCGCTCAAGACGCCCGACAATACGCTGATCTTCGTCAACACCGACGAGCGCCAGGTGATCCGCAAGGACCAGGCCGATTGCATGGGCTGCCTCAGCCAGTGCAGCTTCTCGTCCTGGGCGGATACCGAGACCAACTCGACCGGGCGCCTCGCCGATCCGCGCAGCTTCTGCATCCAGAAGACGCTGCAGGACATCGCACATGGCGGCGACACCGACCGGAACCTGATGTTCGCGGGGCATTCCGCGTATAATTTCAAGCGCGACCCCTTCTATTCGAACGGCTTCGTGCCGACGGTGAAGCAGCTGGTCGACCGCATCCTCACCGGGGACTGATCCGCACTCGTTTCGTCACCCCGGCCCTGTGCCGGGGTCCACGATGCCGCGCATGATGCGCGTGAGCCTCTCGTCCATCGCTTGCCGCCCGGTGGACCCCGGCACAGGGCCGAGGTGACGGGAGAGGGTTGAGATTTCGGCGGCTAAAGCAGGGATTGGGTTCCGGACATTCGTGACGCTGGCTAGGCTGGCGGCATGAAGAAGGGACTCATCATCCGCCACACGCCCTATGAGGGCATCGCCGGGTTCCGCCAGCCGGTGGAGGAGGCGGGCTATGTGCTCGACCGGATCGACGTGACCGATCCGGACTTCGCGCGCGTCAACTTCAACACGCCCGATTTACTGATCCTGATGGGCGGGCCGATGGGTGTATACGAACGCGACGCGCATCCGTGGATCGACTGCGAGGTCGACCGGCTGGCGAGCCGCATCTCGCTCGGGCTGCCAACGATCGGCGTGTGCCTCGGCGCGCAGATGATCGCGGCGGCGATGGGCGCCAAGGTCCATGCCGGGCCGGTCAAGGAGGTGGGCTTCGCGCCGGTCGCGCTGAACGCGGCGGGCGCGGAATCACCGCTGCGGCATGTCGCGGACGTGCCGATGCTCCACTGGCACGGCGATACCTTCCCGCTGCCCGGGGGAACCGAGTTGCTCGCGTCGACCACCAGCTATGCACACCAGGCGTTCCGGCGCGGGCCCGAGCTGCTCGCGCTCCAGTTCCACGCCGAGATGGGCGAGGATCCGCGGTTCGAGGAGTGGCTCGACGGCGCCGACGACTATGTCGGGCAGGCCGGGCTGACGGTCGGCGAGCTGCGCGGCCAGCACGACCGGCTCGGGCCGGATGCGGTGGCGGCGGGGCGGGCGATGATCGCGGAGTGGCTGCGCGGGCTCTAGCCGAGCTGGCGCTTGATCGCGGCGTCGGTTCGCTTGCCGTAGGGCGGCTTGAGACCGCCGAGCTTGGCGACGTCGAGCTTCGACTGTTTGAACACCGATTTGGCATGGCTGAAGGTGCGGAAGCCCGGCTCGCCGTGATAGGCGCCCATGCCCGACGGGCCGATCCCACCGAACGGCAGCTCCTCCATGCTGACATGGAAGATCGTGTCGTCGAGACTGACTCCGCCCGAGATCGTCCGGTCGAGCACGCGGCGGCGTTCGGTCTCGTCCGACCCGAAATAGTAGAGCGCGAGCGGGCGGTCGCGGCGGTTCACCTCGGCGATCGCGCCGTCGATGCTGTCATATTTGCGGACCGGGAGGACCGGGCCGAAAATCTCTTCCTGCATCACAATCATCTCGTCGGTGGGGTTGCGGATGATGTGGAGCGGGAGTTTGCGCGCGTTGGAGGCGGCGAAGTCCTCGTTGGCCGGGTTGACCGCGATCACCTCGGCGCCCTTGGCGCGGGCGTCGTCGATCGCAGCGGTGAGGCGCTCGAAATGGCGGTCGTTGACGATCGCGGTATAGTCGGGGTTGGCCAGCAGGCTGGGGTACATCGCCGAGGCGGCGCGGACGAGGCCGTCGACCGCAGCGGCCTCCTGCTCGGCGGGGACCATGAGGTAATCGGGCGCGATGCAGATCTGGCCGGCGTTGAGCATCTTGCCCATCGCCACGCGCTCGGTCGCTTGCGCGAGATTGGCCGAGCGGCCGAGGATTGCGGGGGACTTGCCGCCGAGCTCGAGCGTCACCGGGGTCAGATTGTCGGCGGCGGCGTGGAGAATGTGGCGGCCGATCCCGGTCGCGCCGGTGAACAGGAGATGGTCGAAGGGGAGGGCGGAGAAGGCCTTGCCGACGTCCGGGCCGCCGCTGATGAAGGCGAGCTCGGTCGCGTCGAAGAACTTCGGTGCCAGTTCCTCGAACAAAGCCGCGGTGGCGGGGGTGAACTCGCTGGTCTTGACCATCGCGCGGTTGCCCGCAGCGAACACCCCGGCGAGTGGCGACATCACCAGGTTCACCGGGAAGTTCCATGGCGAGATGATGCCGACCACGCCCTTGGGCTGATACTCGACCCAGGCGCGCGCGCCGAGCAGGCCGAGCGGGAACAGCACCGGCTTCTTCTCGCGCTTCGCCCAGCGCGCGACCATCTTTTCGGCGTGGCGGAGCGGGGAGGTCGAGGCGACGATATCGGTGATCATCGACTGGCGCGGGCTGCGATGGCCGAAATCCTCGCTGAGCGCGTCGCAGAAGCGGGCAGCATTGTCCTTGAGCATCGCCGCGGCGCGGCGGAGGCGGTCCTTGCGGGTCGCGATCGAGACGGGAAGCTCGGCCATGAACGCCGCGCGCTGGCGGTCGAGGATCTCGCGCATCTCGCTCATAGTCCCACCTGATAGAGCCACGCCGGGAAGGCGGCGATCGCGAGCAATGTGCCGAGGGGGAGGCGGCTCGTCATCCTTATTTCGCGGCCCGAGATGCGCACCGCCAGCGCGACCGCGAGGCCGGTGAGGCTGGCGGCGAGCAGCACCGGGGCGAGCATCGTCGCGCCGAGCCACAGGCCGATGCCGCCGAACATCTTGGGGTCGCCGCCGCCCAGCCCTTCGCGCCCACGGATGTGACGATAGGTGAAGGCGACGAGGTAGAGCAGGCCGATGCCGATCAGCCCGCCCAGGATGCGGTCGACCCAGCCGGGATCGAAGAACAGGCCGTCGACGATTCCCGCCAGCGCGAGCAGGCCGGTGAGCGCGTTGGGCAGCCAGAAGGCGGCGAGATCGAGCGCGGCGAGCGCGAGCAGCAGCCAGCCGAATACCGCGCCCGCGACGCCCTCCCAGCCCGGCGCGACCAGTCCCGCCGCGACGCCCACCAGCATGCCGGCGAGCTCGACCGCGACATGCCCCGGATGGATCGCGGCTCCGCACGCCCGGCACTGGCCGCGCTGGAGCGCGAAGCTGAGCAGCGGCACCAGCTCGTGCGCGCGCAGCGGTTTGCGGCAGGAATCGCATTCAGAACGCCCACGCAAGGCGCTGCGTCCTCCGGGCCAGCGCAGCGCGACGGTCGCGATGAAACTGCCGAAGATCAGGCCGAGGATGGCGAGGGTGAGCGGCCAGGCCCAGTCAGGCATCGGCACACACTCGCGTGGCTTCTGTCACCCCGGACCTGTTCCGGGGTCCACTTCTCCGCTCGTCCATCGTCCTGAGATTTTCGCGGATCGGGTTTCGCGAGATGCTCACCGGTTGTGCCTGCCGACCGGTGGACCCCGGAACAAGTCCGGGGTGACGAAGAGGGACGGCATCACGCATCAACCGGCTTCTTGCGGATCAGGTAGCGATAGACGCCGAAGATGTTGATCCCGAACATCACCAGGTTCTGTGACAGCAGCGGCTCGTCGTCGCTCATCAGCGCGCCGCCGATCCAGGCGATGCTGGACAGGACGAACAGCGCGAACCCCCAGCCGGTGATGCGGCGGCCGCTGTCGAGCGCGACCATGAATGCGGCGACGATGCCGGTGATCGAGGCAAACCAGCTGAGGATGTCGAATAGCGGCATGTCGCCTCCTTTTTGCATTTGCGGTATCCCGCGCCTAGATCGCGGCCAACGTCAAACTCGCGGAGAGGCTTTCATGTCCACCGATCCTGTCGTCATCGTCTCCTACGCCCGCACCCCGATGGGGAGCATGCAGGGCGCGCTGTCGGATGCGAGCGCGATCGATCTCGGCGCCGCGGCGGTGGGCGCGGCGGTCGAGCGCGCGGGCCTCAAGGGCGAGGCGGTCGAGCGCATTTACATGGGCTGCGTGCTGCCGGCGGGTCTCGGCCAGGCCCCGGCGCGGCAGGCGGCGCGCAAGGCCGGGCTGCCCGACCATGTCGAGGCGACCACGGTCAACAAGATGTGCGGATCGGGCATGCAGGCCGCGATCATGGGTGCCGAGGCGCTCGCCGCGGGGTCGGTCGACCTGCTCGTCGCGGGCGGGCTCGAGAGTATGACCAACGCGCCCTACCTGTCGCTGCGCCACCGCAGCGGGGCGCGGATCGGGCATGACCGGTTGTTCGACCATATGTTCCTCGACGGGCTCGAGGATGCCTATGAGCCGGGCCGCGCGATGGGCACCTATGCCGAGGAGATCGCGACCGAATATCAGTTCACCCGCGAGGCGCAGGACGACTTCGCGATCGCCAGCCTGATGCGCGCGCAGAAGGCGCAGCAATCGGGCGGGTTCGACCGCGAGATTGTTCCGGTCGAGATCAAGACCCGCAAGGGCGTGGTGACGGTGGACAAGGACGAGCAGCCGGCCAAGGCCGATCCCGCCAAGATCCCGACGCTCAAGCCCGCCTTCGCCAAGGACGGCACGATCACCGCGGCCAATGCCTCGTCGATCTCCGACGGCGCCGCGGCTTTGGTGCTGACGCGGCTGTCGGTCGCCGAGAAGCTTGGCCTCGACCCTGTGGCGCGGATCGTGTCGCATGCGGCGCACGCGCATCTCCCTGCACGCTTCACCACCGCGCCGGTGTTCGCGATGCAGAAGGCGCTCGACAAGGCCGGCTGGAGCATCGGCGATGTCGACCTGTTCGAGGTCAACGAGGCGTTCGCGGCGGTGGCGATGATCGCGATGCGCGACCTGTCGATCCCGCACGACGTGCTCAACGTCAATGGCGGGGCGTGCGCGCTGGGGCATCCGATCGGGGCGAGCGGGGCGCGGATCCTCGCGACCCTGCTCGCGGCGCTGCAGAATGGCGGGCAGAAGCGCGGGCTCGCCTCGCTGTGCATCGGCGGCGGCGAGGCGACGGCGATGGCGGTGGAGCTGCTGAACTAGGCCGGATCGCGCACGCGCATCAGGCGGACGCTATAGACTTCGGCCTGATCCCAGGAATCGGCCTCGAACCGCACGCGCAACTTCTGCTTGCCGTGCACGAGGTCCGCGGGCAGCGTATAGGTCTTGAGGTTGCGCGCGACGGTCGGTTCGCCGGGCAACCGTTCCCGCGCGAGCAGGCGGCCGTCCACCAGGATGCGGAAATCCTTGTCACGCTGGCGTCCGCCATAGGTGACCTGGAGCGCGAGCGGCCCCGGCGCGGTCGCGAGATCGAACTCGAACCCGCCCTTGTTCACCCGGCGGTGGCGCTCGGTGATATGGGGCACGGTTCCCGATCCGCCATTGTCGGCGAAACCGTGGTCGATTTCGGGCTGCTGCTCGCCAAGCCGGATGATGTCGACCGTGCGCGCCGCGAGCTCGGCGCGTTCGCGCGCGACCTGCTCCCAGACGGCCGCCTGCGCTGGCCATCCGGCGGTGCTGAAGCGGCGGAAATAGACGACGGTGCGGTTGTGATGCTGCGCGAAGAAGGGCGTGAGGACGAGGTCGCCCGGCCGGCCCTGGCTACCGAGCCGATAGGAGTGCAGTTCGCCGCGGTGAACCAGATCGGGCTGCGCACGGTCGGTGACCAGCGCCGGATCCACTCCCTCCCATGGCGCCGTGGTTGGCCCGACATTGCCGGCGAGCACGAGCGGGCCGCTCAGGAATGCGACAAGGTTCGCATCGTCGGGCATCGCTTCGACGCGGAGCGGCATCCGCAGCGAGAGATCGATCCGGTCGCCTGCCTCGAGGCCGGCGAGCATCAGATAGCCGTCCTCGCGCACCCCGGCCGCACGACCGTTGACGCGGCAGCGCGGTGCGCGGCACCAGCCGGGTACGCGCAGGGCGAGCTTGGCCGGCGGCTTCACCACGGTGATCCGTACCGCGTCGTCCAGCGGAAAGGCGGTGTCGATGTCGAGATGTGCTTCCGGCGCGCGCAGGGTCGAGGCGTAATAGAGGTTGATCGCGACCGCGCCGCCGCGCTTCCAGTAGATGCTCTCGCCATGCTTGGCATGACTCTCCATGCCCGAGCCGACGCAGCACCAGAAATCCTCGGTCGGGCTGGAATGAACCCGGCCCATCCCCGGCGCGAGCGCGGTGAAATAGGTGAACATCCCTGTCGCGGGATCCTGCTGGCTCATGATGTGGTTGAGGTGCGCGCGCTCGTAAAAGTCGAAATAGGCCGCATCGCCGTTCCAGCCATAGAGATGCCGGGTGAGGCGCAGCATGTTGTAGCTGTTGCAAGCCTCGCAGGTCTGCTGGTCGAGCCGGCCGGCGAGCTTGCGCGGCGGTCCGAAATGCTCGTGATCCGAATTGCCGCCGATCACATAGCTGTGGTCGCGCGTGACGGTGTCCCAAAAGAATCGCGCGGCGCGTCCGGGGCCGAGCGCACCGGTCAGCTCATGCAGCCGCGCCTCGCCGACGATCTTGGGGATCTGGGTGTTGGCGTGCTTGCCGGCGAGCTCGTCGCGGCTGGCCTCCAGCGGGTCGACGATCGCGCGGTGCCGCATCCGCTCCGCCAGCCTCAGCCAGCGGCGGTCGTTGGTGCCCCGGTAGAGCTCGGCATAGGATTCGACCAGGCCGCCATGCTCGGTGGCGAGGATCGTCTGGACCTGTGCGTCGTCCAGACCCTCGACGATCCTGCCGAGATAGTCGCCGAGCCCGATCGCAACATGCAGGCCGTCGGCGACCCCGGCGTGCAAATGCGCGTCGAGCGCCCCCGCGAACACCTTGTGATAGGTATAGAGCGGAACCCAGCCGTCGTTCAGCGCGAAGCCGGTCGAGCGGATCTCGCCGCGGCGCAGCTCCTCATAGACGATCTTGCCATCGACCATCTTGCCGTCGCGCTCGACGGTGGTGCCGCCGGCATAGCCGTCGCCGTGGCGCGCCTGGACCGCGCGCAGCTCGGCCAGGACATAGGTGGCGCGATCGCGGAACCGCGCGTCGCCGGTCTGGGCATAAGTGAGGGCGAGCGCGCTCAGGTAATGGCCGAGCGAATGACCGGCGATGCCGCGCGCCTCCCAGCCGCCATAGACTGCCCCTTTCGGAGGCAATCCCGCCCCGACGCGGAAATTGTGAAGGAAACGATCGGGATCGAGCGAAAGGAGATAGCGCTGGTTGGCTTCGACCGCGGTCCGGAAGACCGATGGCTTGAGGCGGACCTGGCGAAGCGGGAACGGTTCCGCGTGAACCGCCTGGCTTTCCGCTCCCCGCGCGGCCGCCGGTACGAAGCCCAGCGCGACACCGGCGCCGAGCGCGCGCCGCCGAGTCCAGCCATCGATCATATGCACCCTGCTCCTGCTGCGCCCCCTTGATTGCGGACGGCCGCGCGAGAATCAGGCTAGCTGCATGGAAGCGTTGCTGCAACTATTTGTCGGAGTAAATAAGTGCTAGGGCACCTCTTCGCCCGGATCGGTGCCCCAGATGCGGTTCTGCTCGACATAGCCGCCGCGGCCCTTGACGTCGAACCAGCACCAGCCGCGCTGGCACCGGCTGATGCGGCCGACCACGCCGGGCGCGGCGCGCCAGTTGATGCGGGCGTTGAAGCGCGGATCGTCGCGCATCTCGACCACCGCGCCGACCACGATCGCCGTGCGCTGGGCGGAGAGCAGCGTGGCGAGCACCCAGCCTTGGGTGCCGTCCGGGTCCTCGACCTTGCGCCAGTCGTTATAGACCTCGACCACCTTCACCGGCAGATCGGCGCGCTGGTAGAGCCAGCTGGCGGGATAGTTGCGGCCGGGGCCGGTGCGCATATAGGCCTTGCCGGCGCTGATCGAGGCGAAATAGGGCGGCTTGCGCTGCTGGGCCCATGCCTCGGCAATGGCGCCGACGCCGAGCGTCATCGCGATCACCATTCCGAGCACCGTCCGCAACCGCATCATTTCCCCCGCTGAACTTCGTGACGTCACTCTAGGGCCGGGGCGTGCGCCGCATCAACCGTTGACTGGCGCGGCCACGCGGGCCAATCGAACCGGCATGGCACAGCCGTCCCGACCCGCCCGGCCCCGGGTGATCGTCACCCGCGAACTGCCCGATGCGATCGCGGCGCGGATGGGCGAACTGTTCGATACGCAGCTCAACCAGTCGGACGCGGCGATGGACCGCGCGAGCCTTGCGGCGGCGCTGGCGGACTGCGACGTGCTGGTGCCGACCGTGACCGACCAGATCGATGCCGAACTGATCGCGGGCGCGGGCGAGCGATTGAAGCTGATCGCCAATTTCGGCGCGGGCGTGAACCATATCGACCTCAAGGCGGCGCGGGCGCGGGGAATCGTCGTCACCAACACCCCGGGCGTACTGACCGAGGACACCGCCGACATGGTGATGGCGCTGATCGTTGCGGTGCCGCGGCGGCTGGCGGAGGGCGAGAAGCTGGTGCGGTCGGGCCAGTGGAAGGGCTGGTCGCCGGGCGGGATGCTCGGCCACCGCATTGGCGGCAAGAGGCTCGGCATCGTCGGCATGGGGCGGATCGGCCAGGCGGTGGCGCGGCGCGCGCGGGCGTTCGGGCTGTCGATCCACTATCACAACCGTCACCGACTGCCCGAAATGGTCGAGGCCGAGTTCGAGGCGACCTGGCACGATGACCTCGATGCAATGCTGGCGGCGATCGATATCCTGACGATCCACACGCCGCTCAACGACGAGAGCCGCGACCTGATCGACGCGCGGCGGATCGGGCTGCTCGGGCCCCAGGTCTATCTCATCAACGCCTCGCGCGGCGGGATCGTCGACGAGGAGGCGATGGTCGATGCGCTCGAGGCGGGGCGGCTGGCCGGGGCGGGGCTCGACGTGTGGCGGTTCGAGCCGCAGATCGACCCGCGGCTGCTGGCGCTGCCCAATGTCGTGATGACCCCGCATATGGGCTCGGCGACCTATGAGGGGCGCCAGGCGACGGGCGAGAAGGTGATCGCCAATATCCGCTTCTGGGCCGACGGCCATCGTCCGCCCGATCAGGTGCTGGAAGGATGGATGTGATGACGACGCCCTTGTTCCACCTCGCGATCCCCGTCGATGATCTGGAAGCGGGCCGCGCCTTCTATGGTGAGCTGCTCGGCTGCCCGCAGGGGCGCGAGGATCCGGGGCACTGGATCGACTTCGACCTGCGCGGGCACCAGCTGGTGCTTCACAAGGGTGAGGGTGCGGGTGTGCGGACGCGCAACGCGGTCGATGGCGACGCGGTGCCGGTGCCGCATTTCGGGCTGGTCCTCGATTGGGACGAGTGGCACGCGCTGGCGGATCGGCTGCGTAGCGCTGGGACCGAGTTCGTGATCGAGCCGCATATCCGCTTCGAGGGGAAACCCGGCGAGCAGGCGACGATGTTCTTCTTCGATCCCGCGGGCAATGCGCTGGAGTTCAAGGCGTTCCGCGATATCGGGCAATTGTTCGCGACCTAAGTCGCTTGGCCGTCCTTCGCCTCGCGCCGTTTCTTCAGCGCACGCGCGACCAGCAGGCCGCCGAGGATGAAGCCGCCGGGCACGAGCAGCACCGCGGCGGTGATTGCCGCGTTGCGTGCTGCAGTGGACTTGGGAGCGTCTTCAGACAGTGAAGCTCTCGCCGCAGCCGCATGCGCCCTTGGCGTTCGGGTTCTCGAACACGAAGCCGGCGGCGAAATCGTCCTCGACCCAGTCCATCGTCGAGCCGATCAGGTAGAGTACCGAGCCGCCGTCGACGAACAGCGTGCCGCCCGGGGTGTCGATGCGCTCGTCCATCGGGTTGGCGGCCGTCACATAGTCGACCGAATAGGCGAGGCCCGAGCAGCCGCGGCGCGGGGTGGAGAGCTTGACGCCAATCGCGTCCGCCGGCGCGCGCGACATGAGGTCGGTGATGCGCGCTTCCGCGGCCGGGGTCAGCAGGATCGCGGCGGGGCGGGCGCGGGTCTTCACATCGGTCATCACAGCATCCCCAGTTCGAGCCTGGCCTCGTCGCTCATCTTCTGCGGGTCCCAGGGCGGATCCCAGACAAGGTTGACCTCGGCATGGCCGACGCCGGGGACGGCGCCGACGCGCAGCTCGACCTCGCCCGGCATCGATTCGGCGACCGGGCAGTGCGGGGTGGTGAGGGTCATCGTCACCACCGCATGGCCGTCGTTCGTCACCTCGACATTGTAGATCAGGCCGAGGTCGTAGATGTTCACCGGGATCTCGGGATCGTAGATCTCCTTGAGCGCATCGATGATCGCGTCGTAGGTCGCGCCGCCGGGCTCGCCGGCGGGGAGGTTCGCGGGCTTCTGCGAGAGGAAGCCGTCGAGATAGTCACGCTTGCGCTCGAAGGTCTCGCGCACGTCTTCCACGCGCGCCTTTGGCGGCGGGGTGACCGCCGACACTTCCTCGACCTCGATCTTGCCTGCCTCGTTCACCCGAAGATCCTCGTCACTCGTTCGATACCCTTGACCAATGCGTCGATGTCCGCCGCGCCATTGTAGACGCCGAAGCTGGCGCGCGCGGTGGCCGTCACTCCCAGCGCCTCCATCAGCGGCTGCGCGCAGTGATGGCCAGCGCGGATCGCGACATCGCCTTCGTCCAATATGGTGGCGACGTCGTGGGGATGCACCCCCTCGACCTCGAAGCTGACGATGCCGGCGCTGTCGTGCGGGCCGAACACGCGGACGCTGTTGAGTCCGGTGAGCGCCTCGCGGGTCTTTGCGACCAATGCGGTTTCGTGCGTATGGATGCGATCGAGGCCGATCGAGTCGACATAGTCGATCGCGGCGTGGAGCCCGACGACGCCCACGATGTGCGGCGTGCCCGCCTCGAACCGGCCGGGGGGCGGGGCGTAGGTGGTCCTGGCGAAGGTCACCCGGTCGATCATCGAGCCGCCGCCCTGATAGGGGGGCATCGCGTCGAGCAGGTCGTAGCGGCCCCACAGCACCCCGATGCCGGTCGGGCCGTAGAGCTTGTGCCCCGAGAAAACGTAGAAGTCGCAGTCGAGCTCGGCGACGTTCACAGGCAGGCGCGGCACCGCCTGGCAGCCGTCGAGGAGAAGCTTCGCGCCGACGCCATGCGCGATCGCGGCGGCGCGCTTTGCATCGAGGACGGAGCCGAGCACGTTCGAGACATGGGCGAGCGCGACCAGCTTGTGCTGCGGCGTGAGCATCGCCGCCATCGCGTCGAGATCGATGCGGTGGTCTGCGGTGAGCGGGACGACGTCGATCGCGGCGCCGGTGCGCTCGGCGACCATCTGCCAGGGGACGATGTTGCTGTGATGCTCGAGCTGACTGAGCAGGATGCGGTCGCCGGGCTCGAGATTGGTGCCCGCCCAGCTTTGCGCGACGAGGTTGATGCCCTCGGTCGCGCCGCGCACGAACACGATCTCGTTCTCCTGGCCGCCGATGAAGCGCGCGACACGGCGGCGCGCGGCCTCGTAGGCGAGGGTCATGTCGGCCGAGCGCTGGTACACGCCGCGATGCACGGTGGCGTAGGTCGTGTCATAGGCGCGGGTGATCGCGTCGATCACCGGCTGCGGCTTTTGCGAGGTCGCGGCGGTGTCGAGATAGGCCCAGCCCTGCGGGATCGCCGGGAAATCGGCGAGCAGGTCGAGCGGGCGGGTGTCGGTGGCGACGGTCACGATGCTGCCTCCAGCCAGGTTTCCGCGTCGGCAGCGAAGGCCTCACGCACCGCTTCGTCGCCGATCCGGTCGAGCGCGTCGGCGACGAAGGCGCGGGTGAGCAGCGCCTTGGCCTGCGGCTCGGGGATGCCGCGCGACTGCATGTAGAACAGCGCCCTGGCGTCGAGCTCGCCGACAGTGGCGCCGTGCGCGCATTTCACGTCGTCGGCGAAGATCTCGAGCTCAGGCTTCAGGTTCACGGTCGCGGTGCGCTTGAGCAGCAGGCCGCGCAGCGACTGTTCGCCGTCGGTCTTCTGCGCATGGCGCGCGACCTCGGCGCGGGCGGCGAGGCTGGCGGTCGAGGCGTCGGCGGCGACCGCGCGCCAGACCTGGCGGCTGGTGCCCTCGGGCGCGGCGTGGTGGACCGCGACGGCCGCTTCCTGCTTCTGCTCGGCGCGGGTGAGGAGGGCGCCGCCCATCTCGGCATAGGCGCCGATGCCGTCGAGGCGGAGGAAGCCGTCGATGCGGCTGCCCATGCCGCCGGCGCCGAGGAAGGTGGAGACATAGCTCGCCGCCTCGCCGATCTGCGCTTCGTCGCGGATCGAGACGAAGCCTTCGTCCTGCAGCAGGCGGACGGCGCGCATCAGGCGTGCGCCTTTGCCGAGCGAGGCGTGGAGCAGGCGGTTGGCCCAGCCATGGCCGGCATAGGTCTCGACCACGGTGGCGACGGCGTCGTCAGCCATGTCGATGCGGGCGGGGAGATGGTTCTCGCCGCCGGTGCCGAGATGGACGATCTGGATGGGGTCGGTCGCGGCGGTGGTATCGAGGCGCAGCACCCAGCCTTCACCCTGCGCGAGCTGGCCGAGCGGATGATCGCCGGTCATCGCGAGCCGGGTGAGCTGGACCGGGCCGGGACGCGAATGGGCTGGCTCGAACGCACCGTCGACGAACAGCAAGCGCGGGCCCGCGATGTCGAGGAACAGCGCGGCGGGGTCGATTCCGGTCGCGGCGGGCGCAGTCTCGGCGGCGGCGCGGAGCGTGTCGAGGTCGCTCCAGCGCCACGCTTCCTCGCGCGGGGAGGGAAGGGTGAGCGTGCTCATCGCCTCAGGCCGCCACCTGCGCGTAACCCTCGCGCTCCAGCTCGTGCGCGAGTTCGGGACCGCCGGTCTTCACGATGCGGCCGTCGGCGAGGATGTGCACCGCGTCGGGCTTCACGTAATCGAGCAGGCGCTGATAATGGGTGATCAGCAGCACCGCCTTGTCGGGCGCGCGCATGATGCGGTTGATGCCCTCGCCGACGATGCGCAGCGCATCGATGTCGAGGCCGGAATCGGTCTCGTCGAGCACCGCGAAGCGCGGGTTGAGGATGCCCATCTGGACCATCTCGTTGCGCTTCTTCTCGCCGCCCGAAAAGCCGACATTGACCGGGCGCTTGAGCATCTCGGCGTCCATTTCCAGCGCCGCGGCCTGGGCGCGGGCGAGTTTGAGGAAATCGCCGCCCGACAGCGGCGCCTCGCCGCGCGCGCGGCGCTGGCTGTTGAGGCTCTCACGCAGGAACTGGACGTTGGACACGCCGGGGATCTCGACCGGATACTGGAAGCCGAGGAACAGGCCGGCGGCGGCGCGCGCGTGGGGTTCGAGCTCGAGCAGGTCCTGACCGTCGAAGCTGACCGAACCCTCAGTGACCTCGTAGCCGGGGCGGCCGCCGAGGACATAACCGAGCGTGGACTTGCCCGCGCCATTGGGGCCCATGATCGCATGCACCTCGCCCGCGTTCACGCTGAGCGAGAGGCCCTTGAGGATCGGCTTGCCGTCGACTTCGGCGTGGAGGTTGTCGATTACGAGCATGTGCGGTCGTGCTTTCCGGAAATTGGATCGGCGGGGATCATTGCGGCTTGTCTTCGGTCGCCGCGGGTGCCCCGAAGCGGATCGAGGGTTCGGTGGTGTTGTCGCGCGGCGGGGGCGGGAGCTTGCCGAGGCGGTTGGCGTCGTCGTCCGTCTGGCCGGCGACCAGCGGGCCGACGGCTGGCGTCTTGGGCGGCTCGGGCCTCAGCGTGGCGCCGAGGCCGAGCTTGGGTTCGTCCGGCTTCGCCTTGGGTTCGACCGCGACCAGCGCGATGTTGCCCTTGCCGCAGAATTGCTGGCCCTTGGTCGAGGTCACGCAGTCGGGCAGCGCGGTGCAGGCGCGGGCATCGACCGTGGCGACGCCGCTCGACTTGAACACGCGGCAGTTGATCAGGCGACCGTCGGTGGCCTTGTCGAACACGAGCGCGACACGCCCCGCGGTCGCGGTGACGACCACTTCCTCATATTCTTCGGCCGCAGGGGGCGCGGTAGCTGACACAGTTTGAAGACCAAACAGCAACAGCGGCAGCGAAGTGATTGAAGCTACCATTTGTCGGGGTCGAACTCCCCGGCATAACTCGCTTTCAGCAATGCCTCGGCACCATCGAAACGCTCGATCACGAACGCCTTGCGCTTAGCGGCATCGGCGAAGGCCACATTGCTGGCCAACCCCTTCAACGAGCCCTCGATCGCCTCGCTGCGAACTTGCGCGCATGACGCCCTCGCCTGACCGAAGAGCGCGGCCGCGCGAGAGGGTTGCGAATCCGGGTGCAATTCCGCCTGCCTGCTCTCCATCGCGTCCTGAAGGCAACGTCCATATCGCTCGAGATGCGGCTCCATCTCGGCAGGAAGCGGCGTCATCGCAAACGCTTGGGGAACGGCGAGGAGGAGCAGGAGCGCAAGCATCACGTCCCCCACGCGTCACCCCGGACTTGTTCCGGGGTGCAGTGCGCCACGGGCGACAGCATCGAGCAAGGAAAGCTGGACCCCGGAACAAGTCCGGGGTGACGGGTGAAGGGAGGGGTGTGCATCACCCCACGCTCCCTTCGAGGCTGATGCCGAGCAGCTTCTGCGCCTCGACCGCGAACTCCATCGGGAGCTGCTGGAGCACCTCCTTGGCGAAGCCGTTGACGATCAGCGCGACCGCGGCCTCCTGATCTAGCCCGCGCTGCATCGCGTAGTAGAGCTGGTCCTCGCTGATCTTGCTGGTGGTCGCCTCATGCTCGATCTGGGCCGAGGGGTTGCGCACCTCGATATAGGGCACGGTGTGGGCACCGCACTGGTCGCCGAGCAGCAGGCTGTCGCACTGGGTGAAGTTGCGGACATTCTCCGCCGTCGGGCCGACGCGGACGAGGCCGCGATAGGTGTTGTCGCTGCGGCCCGCGCTGATGCCCTTGGAGATGATCGTCGAGCGGCTGTTCTTGCCGAGATGGATCATCTTGGTGCCGGTATCGGCCTGCTGGCGGTTGTTGGTCACCGCGACCGAATAGAATTCGCCGACGCTGTTCTCGCCCGCGAGCACGCAGGACGGATATTTCCAGGTGATCGCGCTGCCGGTCTCGACCTGGGTCCAGCTGACCTTTGAGTTCTTGCCCTGGCAGAGCGCGCGCTTGGTCACGAAATTATAGATGCCGCCGACGCCGTTCTCGTCGCCCGGATACCAGTTCTGGACGGTCGAATATTTGATCTCGGCATCGTCGAGCGCGACCAGTTCCACCACGGCGGCGTGCAGCTGGTTCTCGTCGCGCATCGGCGCGGTGCAGCCTTCGAGGTACGAGACGTACGCGCCTTTGTCGGCGACGATCAGCGTGCGTTCGAACTGGCCGGTATTCTCGGCATTGATGCGGAAATAGGTCGACAGCTCCATCGGGCAGCGCACGCCCTCCGGGATGTAGACGAAGGTGCCGTCGGAAAAGACCGCGCTGTTGAGCGTGGCGAAGTAGTTGTCGTGCTGCGGCACGACCTTGCCGAGCCATTTCTTCACCAGCTCGGGATATTCGCGGATCGCTTCGCTGATCGAGAGGAAGATGACGCCCGCGGCCTTCAATTCCTCGCGGAAGGTGGTGGCGACGCTGACGCTGTCGAACACCGCGTCGACCGCGACCTTCCGCGAGCCTTCGACGCCCGCGAGCACCTTCTGCTCCTCGATCGGGATGCCGAGCTTTTCATAGACGCGCAGGATCTCGGGATCGACCTCGTCGAGGCTGCCGAGCTTGGGCTTTGCCTTGGGCTCGGCGTAATAATAGGCGTCCTGATAGTCGATCGGCGGGATGTTGAGCTTGGCCCAGTCGGGCGGGGTCATCGTCAGCCAGTGGCGATAGGCCTTGAGCCGCCACTCCAGCATCCATTCGGGCTCGCCCTTCTTGGCCGAGATGAAGCGGACTGTATCCTCGGACAGCCCCTTGGGGGCGAACTCCTGCTCGATGTCCGAGCTGAAGCCCCATTCGTACTTCTTGTTGGCGGCGGCGAGCGCCTCGGCATTCTTGGTGGCCATCAGGCGGGTTCCGGCTGGGTCGAGAGGGTGGCGAGGGTGACGCCGGCGAGCGTCGAGCGGACCGCGCCGTTGACCGCGTTCCAGTGCGGCTTCACGCGGCAGCTCTGCTCGATGCAGCAATCGTGGCGGCCGTGATCGACGCAGGCGGTGAGGGTGATCGGCCCCTCGATCGCTTCGACGATGTCGGCAAGGCTGATCGCGGCGGGCGGACGCGCGAGGCGGAAGCCGCCGCCAGTGCCGCGCGCGGATTCGATGAGGCCCGCGGCGGAGAGGCGGCTGACCAGCTTCTGCACTGTCGGCAGCGGCAAGCCGGTCTCGTCGGCCAGCAGCGTCGCGTTGAGCCGCCCGCTGACGCCGCAATGCCGTGCGGCGGCGGATAGCATCACGACGGCGTAATCTGTCTGGGCCGAGAGTCGCATTCGTCCTTCGCAGTTGCGAACAATTCTCAAATCGGAATGATTCGTTCCGATTGCCATGTGGGCGCGGCGACCCGCGGCGTCAACCCGCGCTTTGCTGGTGGACCGGGCAAGTTCAGGTGTCGCTGATCAGCGGATTGACCTGGCCCTGCAGGGCGCTGCGCTGCGAGATGGTGAGCTGTGCGAGCAGCCCGGGCTGCTCCTGGAGCTGGCGCGGGGTGCAGCCGGTGAACTGCTTCATCTCGTTGATGAGGTGCGATTGGTCGTAGAAGCCGCGCTGGAGGAGTTCGTCGAGCGTCGCCTTGCGTTCGGCGAACGCCACCGCCGCCTTGAGCGCGCGATATTTGCGCGCGAGCAGCTTGGGCGGCGCGCCGTAGAGCGCCTTGCACTTGCGCTCGACCTGGCGGTGCGAGAGGCCCGTGACGGCGGTCAGGGCGTCGATCTCGGGCGAGGCGCATGCGGCCAGCCAAGTGTCCACCAGCCGCACGAAGGCGGCGTCGGGCGAATCCGCGCGCGCCAGGCTCGCGATCAGCTCTTCCGCGATGGCGACCATCGCCTGCGTATCGGGCGCGCGCGCGATCCGGGCCAGCGTGTCGTCGACGGCGGGGCCGAACAGGTCGCGGGCGTCGAACACGCAGTTCAACATGGTCGATGCGTCGTTGCCGATCAGCGCCGCCCAGCCCGCCGGTGTGATTCCGCAGCCAAAGGCGTGGACCGGGCCGACCACCTTGACCTGCATCGCGCCGCTGGTCGGGCCGATGACATGGATCGGCGGCGCGACCTGCGTGCTGCCGTCGGGCATGCGGTATTCGGTGGCGCCCTCCGAGATGCGGAAGCGGAGTTGGGCATGGTCCGCGCGCTCGGTGTCCTCCAGCACGGGGACATCCGCACGGAAGTGATAGAACAGCGTGATCAGATCGGCGATCCCAGCCGTCGGCACTGCGTATTCAAGTTGAACCGCTGTCATCGAACGTCCCCAACTGCGGCAGTCGCAGGGTACGCTCGTTCCTTCGCAAGGGGAAGCGCCTAAAGAACAGGGGAAAATACTCGGCGGGAGGTGACTCCCGCCGAGCTTAGTATCAGAAGCCCCTGTTGAAGCTCCTCAGGTCGCATGGATCTTCTAGACTCGGCGCGCCGATTCGGTCTTGGAGAAATTCGACATTGCTACAAGGTTTTAACATGCAAATATTGCAATGCAGAATAATCTGATGAGTGCTTACGGCCTGCTGCGTCCGGCGCTGTTCGCGATCGACCCCGAACGCGCGCACCGGCTGACGATTCGCGCGCTGACGATCGCCGGGGGCATGGGCGCGGTGCCGCGGGTGCGGCCGGTGACGATCGCGGGGATCGAATTCCCCAATCCGGTGGGGCTCGCGGCGGGGATGGACAAGGATGGGGAAGCGATTGCGGGGCTGTTCGGCCTTGGCTTCGGCGCGGTCGAGATCGGATCTCTGACCCCGCGGCCGCAGAGCGGCAACCCCAAGCCGCGGCTGTTCCGGCTGGCCGAGGATCGCGCGGTGGTGAACCGCATGGGGTTCAACAATGGCGGGATCGACGCGGCGCTGGAGCGGGTGAAGAAGGCCAGGCGTGCGGGCGTGCTCGGCATCAATGTCGGCGCGAACAAGGACAGCGACGATCGCGTGGCGGACTATGCGCTGGGCGTGGGCAAGGCGGCGCGAGTTGCGGATTATGTGACGATCAACGTCAGCTCGCCCAACACGCCGGGTTTGCGCGACCTGCAATCACGGCCAGCGCTCGACGAGTTGCTGGCTGCGTCGAATGTGGCGCGGATGGTGGAAGGCCGACGGGTGCCATTGTTCCTCAAGGTCGCGCCTGACCTCGACACGCAGGGGTTCGACGACGCGGTGCGCGCAGCAATCGACAATGGGATCGACGCGCTGATCGTGGGCAATACCACGATCTCGCGGCCCGCTACGCTGCGCTCGGCACAGGCGACGCAGACGGGCGGACTGTCGGGCGCGCCGCTCAAAGCGCTGGCGCGGACGAAGCTCGCCGAGGCGCTGGCATCGAGCGGCGGGCAGCTGCCGGTGATCGCGGTGGGCGGGATCGACTCACCGGAGGAGGCGCTGGCGCGGCTCGAGGCGGGGGCGGCGCTGGTGCAGCTCTATTCGGCGCTGGTCTATGAAGGGCCCGGGTTGGTGCGGCGCATCCTCAAGCGGCTGTAACGTAGCGGCATTGCGCTTGTCCGCGGGGCCGCTAGGCTCTCGCTTCAAACGCGCGCGGGCACGAACCCGCGGCTGGGGAGTTGGGGACAGGGATGCGCAAGCTCGAACGGTTCGACAATCTGGTGCAGATGTTCTTCGCGCGGGCGCGCGAGAAGGGCGATGCGCCGTTCCTGTGGGCCAAATCGGGCGGCAAATGGGTGTCCACCAGCTGGGCCGAGACGGCGCGCCAGGTGGCGGCGCTGGCGGCGGCGCTGCGTAAGCTCGGGCTGAAGCCGGGCGACCGGGTGATGCTGGTGAGCGAGAACCGCCCCGAATGGTGCATCAGCGATCTCGCGATCATGGCGGCGGGCGGGGTGACCGTACCGACCTACACCACCAATACCGAGCGCGATCACCAGCACATCCTCGACAATTCCGCCGCGTCGATGACGATCGTGTCGAGCGGGAAGCTGGCCAAGACGCTGCTGCCCGCAGTGCTGCGCGCGACCGGCAGCCACAGCCATACCGTGATCGGGATCGAGGAGATGCGCATCGGCCAGCCCGGCGCGATCGAGTTCCACGACTGGAAGACGCTGATCGCGGACAATGCGGCCGATGTGACGGTCGCGGCTGCGGAAGCAGACAAGGCGCAGCGCGGCGATCTCGCCTGCATTATCTACACCAGCGGCACGGGGGGAAGCCCGCGCGGCGTGATGCAGCATCACGGCGCGATCCTCACCAATTGCGAGGGCTGCTGTTCGCTGATCAGCGAGGATTTCGGCTGGGGAGACGAGGTGTTCCTGTCGTTCCTGCCGCTGAGCCATGCCTATGAACATACCGGCGGCCAGCATTTCCCGATCGGGCTGGGCGCGGAGATCTATTACTCCGAGGGCCTCGACAAGCTTGCCTCGAACATCGAGGAGGTACGCCCGACGATCATGGTGGTGGTGCCGCGGCTGTTCGAGGTGCTGCGCACGCGGATCACCAAGCAGGTCGAGAAGCAGGGCAAGTTCGCCAACTTCCTGCTCGACCGAGCGGTCTCGATCGGCGGCAAGAAGGCGGCGGGCGGGGTGCCGATCTGGGACCAGCCGATGAACCTGTTCCTGAAGGCGACGCTCAAGCCCAAGCTCGCCAAGCGCTTCGGGGGGCGGATCAAGGCGATGGTATCGGGCGGCGCGCCGCTCAACCCCGAAGTGGGGGTATTCTTCGAGAGCCTCGGGCTCACCTTCCTGCAGGGCTATGGTCAGACCGAGGCGGCGCCGGTGATCAGTTGCAACCGGCCCAAGGTCGGCCTCAAGCACGACACGGTGGGGCCGCCGCTGGAAGGCGTCGAATTGAAGATCGCCGAGGACGGCGAGATCCTGGTCCGCGGCGAGCTGGTGATGCACGGCTACTGGCGCAACCAGGAGGAGACCGACCGCGTCCTCAAGGACGGGTGGTTGCACACCGGCGACATCGGCATGATCGACGAGAAGGGCCGGATCAAGATCACTGACCGCAAGAAGGACATCATCGTCAACGACAAGGGCGACAATGTCGCGCCGCAGAAGGTGGAGGGCATGCTGACCCTCCAGCCCGAGATCATGCAGGCGATGATCGCGGGCGACCGCAAGCCATATATGACCGCGGTGATCGTGCCCGATCCCGAATGGACCCAGGAATGGTGCGCGAAGAACGCGGCCCGGTGCGACCTCGCCGCGCTGCGCCAGGACCATGACTATCGCGCCGCGGTGGGCGCCGCGGTCGAGCGGGTCAACAAGGACCTGTCGGTGATCGAGCGCATCCGCCGCTTCATCCTGGCCGACGAGCCCTTCTCGATCGAGAACGAGCAGCTGACGCCGAGCCTCAAGATCCGGCGGCACGTGCTCAAGCGCGTCTATGGCGAGCGGCTCGACGCGCTGTACAAGAACTAGGCCGGCGCGGCCCGCACGGGCGGCCACGGCGATGGCATCCGGGGGCGACGATGACGGCGACGCGCAAGACCCAGATCGTGATCGTGGGCGGGGGCGCGGGCGGGCTCGAGCTCGCGCGGCGGATCGGCGCGCGCTATGGCCGCCGCGACCATGACATCATCCTGGTCGAGAAGAACCGCACGCATGTCTGGAAGCCGCTGCTGCACGAGGTCGCGGCCGGCTCGCTCGACGCCAATCTCGACGAGGTCGGCTATCGCAGCCACTGCCACCGCTGGGGCTATCGCTTCTTCTTCGGCACGCTCGAGCGAATCGATCCCGGCGCGCGCGAGATCGTCATCGCGCCGCTGCTCGACGAGGACGGCAGCGAGCTGATCGCGCGGCACCGGCTGCGCTTCGACTATCTGGTGCTCGCGATCGGATCGGTGGGCAATGATTTCGGCACGCCGGGCGCGCGCGAGCATTGCATCTTCCTCGACGAGCGGCCCCAGGCCGACCGTTTCCGCAACAAGTTGCTCAATCACTGCCTGCGCGTGTCGCGCGCGATGGTCGACGATCCGGCAAGCGACGCGCATGTCGACATCGCGATCGTCGGAGGCGGCGCCACGGGGGTCGAGCTCGCCGCCGAGCTGTTCAATGCCGCGGGCGCGCTGCGGCATTATGGGCTGGAAGTGTTCGACGAGCAAAGGCTGCGCGTGACGTTGATCGAGGCGGGGCCGCGCATCCTGCCCGCGCTCCCCGAGCGATTGGCGGAGGCGGCGCACCGCGAGCTGGAGGCGCTGGGCGTCACCGTGCTCACCGATACGCGCGTGACCGAGGTGACGGGGGATGCGATGCTGCTCGCGTCAGGCGCGCGCATTCCCGCCGACCTGCGCGTGTGGGCGGCCGGGGTGAAGGCCGCGCCGCTCGCCGCCGTGGATGACGGGTTGGAGCGCGCGCCGAACGGCCAGCTCATCGTCCGCCCGACGCTCCAGACCGTCACGGACGACCGCATCTTTGCGATCGGCGACTGCGCCTGGTGCGTCCTGCCCGGCGCGACTCAGCCGGTGCCGCCACGCGCGCAATCGGCGCACCAGATGGCCTCGGCGGTGTTCCGCAACCTGGTGGCGATCCAGGCGGGAAAGCCGCTACGCGACTTCGTCTATCACGATCATGGCTCGCTGGTGTCGCTCAGCCGCTTCTCGACCGTGGGCAGCCTGATGGGCAATCTGGTCGGCGGGCGCATGGCGATCGAAGGGCGGTTGGCGCGCTTCGTCTATACCTCGCTCTACCGCATGCACCTGATCGCGATCCATGGCTGGCTCAAGGGATCGGCGCTGATCCTGCTGGGCCGGGTGAACGCGATCATCCGGCCCCGGCTCAAGCTTCACTGACGTTGTGGTCTGGCCAGGCCGGGCGGAAGCTACCTCCCGCCGGCCTGGGTCGTCGCAGCCGGCTTTGCGTCGGGCAGCACCACCAGCGACCAGTCCTTCTGCGGGGCGAGGTACTTCGCCGCCAGCATCTGGATCTCCGTTGGCGTGGTGCCGCCATAGTCGCGCGCGATCGTGTTGATCGCGGCGAAGCGCCGGGGATCGAGCGTGCCGCCCTCGGTCTGCTGCATCCAGAACGGATTGCCGCTCGACCGGCGCACGACCATCTGCGCGGTTGGCACCAGCGCGCGGCGCAGTTCGTCGGTGTCGACCGGCTTGGCGATGAGGTCCGCGGCGATCTCGCGCGCGACGCGGAAGAACAGCTCGGTGCGGTCGGGCGGGATCAGCGTGATCGCCATGATGCGCCCGCCGCCGGGCTGCCCGACCGGCCACTGGCTGATCACCGTCGGCGAATAGCTCGCGCCCTCGGCCGAGCGGATGCGGTCGAGGATGCGGTCGCGCATGATCGCGGCGAGAATCTCGAGTTTGCGGCCCTCGCTGATATTGTCCGCGCCGCCGCCGGCCTGCCACGCGATCGCCGCCGCGGCCTGGTCCGGCTGGCCGGTATGGGTGAGCGCCATCGGCCGGGGGGTGTGCGACGGGAAGCGCATGTCGGGCGAGATCACCGGTGCGGGCTGACGCGGCTTCATCGCGCCGAAGGTGACGCGCGCCGCCTCGATCGCCTTCTCGACGTCGATGTCGCCGAAGATCTGCACCTCGATCGGACCGCTGGCGAGCAACGGTTCCCAGAAGGCGCGGAAGTCCTTGGGATTGAGCGCCTCGATCCCCTTGAGGTCGGGCATGCCCCAGCGCGGATCGCCGTCGTGGAGCAGCCGTTCGAGGTCGCGGCCGATCACCGCGTCGGGCGAGGACGACATCGCGGCATAGCCCGACACCGCGACCGCGCGGGCGCGCGCGATCGGCTTGGGGTCCCAGCCGGGCGACTGGAGCTTGGTCGCGATCAGCTTGAGCTGGTCGTGAAGGTCGCCGGGCGAGGTCTGGCCGGCGAAGGTGAAGGCGTCGTCGCCGATACCGAAGCTGAGCCCGATCTGGCGGTTGCCGGTGAGCTGGTCGATCTCCTCCTGGCCGAGCTTGCCGATGCCGCTGGCGACGAGCGCCATGTCGGCCGCCCAGGCAGGGGTTTGCCTGCCCGCGGGGATGCCCTGCATGCCGCGGCCGAAGCGCACCGAGACATAGGCGCGGCCGACCTCGCCGGGGTTCTGGAAGAGGATCAGGTTGACGCCATTGGCGAAGCGCACGCGCTCGATCTTGGGGTCGGCGACGGCGACGACGCGCTCGACCACCTTGCCCGGCGCACCGAGCTTGGGCAGCGAATCGAAGGTGACGTTGCGCGCGGCGTTGCGCTTGCCGGCGAGGCCCGAGACATCGGCCTCGAGCGCGGCGGCGAGCTTGGTCTGGACATTGTCGTCGGGGGTGCGGGTGGTGACGATCGCGCGGGTGGCGTCGCCCTGCAGGATGCGCTTGGTCGCGGCGAGCACGCGGTCCGAGGTGAACATCTTCGCGTCAACCGCGCCCTTGAAGATGTTGTAGCTCTCCTGCTCGCTGGTCGTCACCTCGTTGATGTCGACCGCCTCGACCAGATTGTCGGCGCGGCGCGAGCCGGCCTGGACCGGCGCAGTGGCGACCGAATTGCGCATCTGTGCGTCAATCTCGGCGACCTCGCGGTCGATCTCGACCTGAGTCGGCGCGGTGGTGAGCGCGTCGGCGATCACCGCGCGCACTTCCTTGACCGCGCTCTCCCAGTCCTCGCCGATCGGCAGCACCTGGATCGAGGTGACGTTGGCCGAACGCACCGCGTCCGACAGGTCGGCGCTCGCCCCGATATAGGAGGAGCCAGCGCGCGCGCGGCTTTCGAGGCGGCGGTTGATGATGCGGACCGCGACGAAATCGACCATCCGCTCCTGGTTGAACTTCACCGTGTCCTGGAACACCGTCCAGGGCCGCAGCACCGCCATCGAGACCACGGGCGGGAGCGTCGGTTCGACGATCGCCGCGCTCTTGGGCTTGGCCGGATCGGGCTTGCCGAAACTGGGCGTCACCGGGTTGGGCCCGACGCCCTGCCATGCCGCGAAATGCTTGGCGATCTGCGCTTCGAACAAGGCGGGGTCCATGTCGCCGACGATCACGAGCGTTGCGCGTTCGGGTCGGTACCAGCGCTGATGGAACGTACGGACGGCCTCCGCAGTGGCGCCATTGAGCGTCTCGACCGTGCCGATCACCGGGCGCTCGGCGAAGAGCTGGCCGGCGAAGAACAGCTGGCGCTGCGCATCCTCGAACCGCGTCTGCGGGCGTAGCCGCTCGCGCTGTTCGGCGAGCACCACGGGGCGCTCGGCATTGAGCGCCTCGGGCGTCAGGCTCGGCGCCGACATCATGTCGGCGAGGATCATCATCGATCGATCGAGGCTCGCTTCCTTCGCGTCGGGCAGGTCGAGCTTGTAGGTGGTCGAGACCGGCGTGGTGCTGGCGTTGCTGTCCGAGCCGAAGGTGACGCCGAGCCGCTGCCACTCACGCTTCGATTCGCCGTCGGGCACCTTGGCCGAGCCGCGGAACGAGAGGTGCTCGAGCAAATGCGCGAAGCCCATTTCCGACTCGCGCTCCATCTGCGCGCCGACATCCATGCGCAGGCGGATCGAGACCTGGCCGGGCGGCACGCCATTCTTGCGCACGGCGTAGCGCAGGCCGTTGGGCAGCGTGCCGAAGCGCCATTCGGGGTCCTGCGGGACATCGCTGCCCTTATAGAGCCAAGGCGCCTTGTCGACCGCGACCGGCGCGGGTGCGTTCTGGGGCGCCGGGGCAGCGACCTGTGCCAGGGCAGGCACGGCGGCTGCGGCGACGAGGAGAGGAAGGGCGAGTTGCTTGACGCGCGGGTACAGGGCCATCGCGTGCTATTTAGCGTGCTTCGCGGTTCATCGCCAGCCGCGGTGATCACGCCGCAATTCTTGAGCGACTGCACGGCTTTGGCCCGGTTTCGCCACGATTTGGGCCCAAGCGCCGGCTAGCCGGATCGTCGCGCGGTCCGGCGAGTCCCGGCCGGTGGCAAATATGGGGTCGAGGTGTGGCGTGCGGGAAGGCGTAGCGATCAGGCGTGACGAGACCGCGGAAGCGGTGCGCGTGCCGGATTTCGGCGTCGCTCCGGCTGGCGCCGTGTTCGCCGACGCCATCAAGCGCCCGCTGCTGATCCGCGTCGGCAAGCAGCTGCGCGGTGTCTTCGACCGGATCATCGGCGCGTCCTCGCTGGTCTCGAACGCGCCGGTGCTCGACGTGCGCGAGTTCGGCTGGACCGAGCTGCTGCGCGACAATTGGGAGGCGATCCGCGACGAGGCGCTGGCCTGCGAGGGCAGATCGCCCGCGCTCGCGAGCATCTCGCCCGACCACCGCGCGATCGCGCCGGTGAACAAGTGGCGTTCCTTCTTCCTGTGGGGCTATGGCTATTCGATCGAGGAGAATCTCGACCGCTGCCCGGTGACGCGATCGGTGGTCGCGCAGATCCCCGAGCTCAACAGCGCCTTCTTCTCGATCCTCGCCCCGGGCACCCACATCCCGGCGCATCGCGGGGTAACCAAGGGACTGCTGACCTGCCATCTCGGCCTCAGCGTGCCGCGCGACGGCGACGCGCGGATGCGCGTGCGGAACCGTATCGTGCGCTGGGCGGAGGGCGAGACGCTGCTGTTCGACGACACCTATGACCATGAGGTGTGGAACGACACGCCGGGCACGCGCGTGGTGCTGCTGGTCCAGGTGCGCCGCCCGCTGCGCCAGCCGGGCAAATGGGTCGCCGACGCCTTTCTCGGCATCGTCCGCCGCTCGGCCTTCGTGCAGGAGGCGCGCGCGAACGTGATGCGCTGGAACGCGGCGATGAGGGCGCGGGAGATGTAGTTGCGGTGGGGTGGCCGCCCGGTTCCCAAGCCCGGGCGGCCTGCCTCCGCCGTCAGAACTTGGCGCGAACGCCGATCGAATAGCGCCGCTCCGACAGTGCATAGCTGTTGAGCGCCACGGGCCCCGCCGCGCTGTACTCGGTGGTTGCCGAGTCGTCCGGGATCAAATTCTGCGCCTGGAACGAAAGCGCGATGTTCTTGGTCAGATCGACGCCGATCTGCGCGTCGAGCTGCGAGCGCGGGCCGATGAAGCTCGGCCGGCCTTCCGAGAATTCGAACACCGCCTCGTCGCGGTAATTATAGGCGACGCGCGCCGAGATCGGACCCTTCTCGAACAAGCCGACGAGATTGTAGCTGTTCTTCGACACCGCCACGAGCGGGAAGCCGGCGTTATCCTGCGAGTCCGAATAGGTGTAGTTGGCGATGATGCCGAGCCCATCGAGCGGCGAAGGCAGGAAGTCGAAGAATTGCTGGATGCCGACCTCGAAGCCCTTGATCTTCGCGCTGGCGAGGTTCTCGGGGCGCGAGAAGACCAGCTCGCGGCCCTGCGGGTCGAGCGTCAGGTCGACGCCGGTGGTGACGAAGCTGGCGATGAAGTCCTTGACGTCCTTGTAGAACAGCGCACCCGAGATCAGCGAGCTCTTGCCGGTATAATATTCGAAGCTGATATCGGCCTGAGTCGAGATCGGCGGCTCGAGATTGACGTTGCCGCCAGTGACCGACAGGTTGGTGGCGTTGAAGAAGGTCGACGGCGCGAGATCGGCGATCGACGCACGCTGCATCGTTTGCGAGCCCGAGATGCGGATCAGGAAATCGTCGGTGACATTGAACGCGATGTTCGCGCTGGGCAGCACGTTTGTATAGCGGTTCTTGTCGGTCCGCAGCGTGCTGACCGTGCCGACATTGACATAGGAATCGACCGACAGCCGCGTGCTCGCGATGCGCACGCCGGCATTGGCGCGATAGGGGATGCCGGCGATCTCACCCTCGCCCGAAAGCATGAGGTAGCCCGCCAGCGTCCGCTCGCTGAAGTCATAGTCGCGCTGCAGATTGGGCAGCAGCGCCGAGCGGTCGTTGGGATTGGGATTGGGCTCGGCCGCCTGCGCGCGGGTGAAGACATAGTCGAAGGTCGGCGCGGTGGTGAGGAAGCTGCGCGGGAAGCTGCCCGGGATGTCAGGCAGGAACTCGCCCGTGCCGATCGTCCGCAGAAAGGGTTCGATCTCGGCGCGGGTCGGCGTCACCTGACTGCGATAGGCGTTCGAGCGCGCGTGCAGGTCGGTGTAGCGCACGCCCATCGCCAGTGTGACCCCGCTGTCGAACTCGTAGGAGAGATCGAGCTTGCCGGTCCATTCCTCGAGCAGGCCGATCAGCCGGTTGCTGCGCACGCCGTTGTTCGCCGGGTTATAGGAGGCATAGCTGGTCGGGTTGAAGGTGCCGCCGAGCGTCAGCGAGGGAATGGTGTTGCCGCGGAAATCGAAGGTGCCGGGCACTGCAGCGGTCGCTTGGAGCGTGATGATCTGGATCGTCTGGTCGATCGTGCCCTTGCTGTAATAGCCGTCGGCCTCGATCTTGAGCCCGTCCTTCTCGTACTTGCCGTTGAGGCCGTAGAGATAGCTTTTGGTGGGCTCGTTGCGGATCTGGCCAGCGGTGGTGACGGTGCCGTTGGCGGTGCCCGCGACCACCGCGCCATTCTCGACCACGCGATTGGCGACCGGGTTGGTGCCGGTGGGCAGGCGGAAGGCGAAGAAGTCCTGGCGGCGGCCAGTGGTGAGCTCCGAATAGAGCGCGTCGGCGGTGAGCGTGAACTCGGGCGTCACCTCGAACTGCACCGCGCCGTTGAGGCCGAGCCGCGAGCGATCGACCACGAACTGCTCATATTGGAGCAGCACCGGGGTCGCGAACACGCCGCCGCCGGTGCCGGTATAGGTGCGGTTGAGGAAGTTGTTGCGTTCGAATGTCTGGTTGGTCGAGGTGCGCTTCTGATACTCGCCCGCGATCATCACGCCGAGCCGGCCGTCGAGGAACTTGGTGGTGGCGAAGCCGGTGATCGCCGGCTCGAATTTTTCGCTATTCTCCGAATAGACGCCCTGCGCCCGTACCGAGATGGTCGGTTCCTTGAACGACAGCGGCTTGGGGGTAACGAGATTGACGGTGCCGCCGAGCCCGCCCTCAGCCTGGCTGGCGAGCGGCGACTTGCGCACCTCGAGCCGGCCGAACAGCGAGGAGGGGACCGAATCGAGGCCCGACGAGCGGCCGAGCTGGTCATTCTCCGGCGGCGACAGGCGCGCCGACCAGCCGAGCAGGGTGCGGCCATCGACTTCGACGCGGACTTGCTGGAGGCCGCGCACCGAGACCGACTGACCTTCGCCGAACACGCGGGTGATCTGCACGCCGGTGACGCGCTGGAGCGCCTCGGCGACGTTGGCGTCGGGGAGCTTGCCGACATCCTCGGCGGTGATCACGTCCATCACCTGCGACGCGTCGCGCTTGACCTCCGCGGCCTGCTGCAGCGAGGCGCGGATGCCGCTGACGATGATCTCTTCGGTTTCCTCCTCCGGAGGCGGCGACGGTGCGGTCTGCTGCGCGGCGGCGGGCGCCGTGACGGCGAAAGCGGCCGTCAGCGCGAGTGCCGCGGTGCCTGCCTTGAGCAGCTTGGTGGTGTTCATGCGTCTCCTCCCCAATTTCGCGTGCAGCCGCCGCAACAGGCGAACGCTATCGCGCGGGCTTTGCCCGATTCAACCCGGCTTAGACACCGGTGTCATCAGAGTTGTCCTACAAACCCCGGCGCGTGTCAAGGAGATGTCCTACAACATCTCTGGCGGGCGGCGGCGGGAGACTAGCGCGCCGGGCCGGTGCTGGCGCGGACGATGAGACTATAATCGAGCGTCAGCCGGTCGCGGGGGCGCGAGTCCGAGAGCAGCAGGTCGGCAGCCGCCCAGGCGAGCTCGCGCACCGGCTGGCGAACGGTGGTGAGCGGTGGCCACACCGCGGCGGCGAGATCGGAATCATCGAACCCGGCGATCGACAGCTCATCGGGCACGCCGATGTCGAGCTCATGCGCGACCGCGAGCGCGCCCGCGGCCATGTCGTCGTTGCCGGCGAAGATCGCGGTCGGGCGCGACGCGCCGGCGAGCAGCCGCCGCGCAGCCTCGCGCCCCGACTGGAAGCTGTAGTCGCCTGCGACGACCAGCGCCGGATCGAAGGCGACGCCGTGCGCATCGAGCGCGGCGCGATAGCCTTCGAGACGCTCGACCGACGAAATATGCGTTTCGGGGCCGGTGATGAACGCGATCGCGCGGTGACCGAGACCGGCGAGATGATTGGTGAGCTCGTGCGCGGCGGCGACGTCGTCGATCGTGGTCGAGCGGCCCTCCTCGCGGCGGAAGCCCGGCTCGATCCGCACATAGGGCAGGTTGCGGCGATCGAGCTCGGCCAGCAGCTCGGCCGATTCGGTGACCGGCGGCGACAGGATCAGGCCGTCGAGATGCGTCTCGTCGATCAGCGCGGCGATTTCCTGCACCAGGTCGGGCGAGGCGGCCTCGACCGGCTGGATCAGCAGCCGGTAGCCGAGCTCGTGACAACGCTCCTGCGCGCCGGCCTGGAGGTGATAGACATAATAAGGGCTGGGATTGTCGTAGAGCAAAGCGACCTGGAACGACTTGCGCCCGGCCAGGGTGCGCGCGGCGAGGCTTGGGCGGAAGTTGAGCTCGGCCACCACCTGCTCGACCCGGCGGCGAGTCTCGTCGCTGACATTCTTCTCGTTATTGAGCACGCGCGAGACGGTCTTGAACGAGACCCCCGCGAGCTTCGAGACTTCCTTGATCGTCGGCCTGCGCGCCATTTGCCTCCCCTGACCGGATCAAGGCATAGGTGACAGCGTTGGCAACAAGCAAGAGCGATGTGGCGATATGATAATACAAAGGCGTGCGCTGATGATCGGATTGGGGCTGGCGGCGGCGCTGCCCGCGGCGGCACAGGCGCGGGAGGGGCTCAAGGTGATGAGCTTCAACGTCCGCCTGCCGCTCGCCTCGGATGGGCCGAACCGCTGGGAAGCGCGGCAGGACCTGTTCGTCGAGACGATCCGGCGCGCCGATCCCGACATCATCGGCACGCAGGAATTATGGAAGATCCAGGGCGACCACCTGATTGCGAAGCTACCGCGCTACAACTGGTTCGGGATCGACCGGCGCGGCGGGCATGCCGACGAGCATATGGGGGTGTTCTACCGCCGCGACCGGCTGAAGCTCATTGAGATGGGCAATTTCTGGCTGTCGGAGACGCCCGAGGTGCCGGGAAGCAACAGCTGGGGTGAGTCGCTGCCGCGCATGGCGACCTTCGGGCTGTTCGAAACGATCCCCGGCGGCAAGCGCTTCTGGTTCTTCAACACGCACTTCGCGCACCGGGCCGAGGACGAGAGCGCGCGGACCAAGGCGGCGGAGCTGATCGCGGCGCGCATCGCGAAGCTGCCGGGCGATCTGCCGGTGGTGCTGACGGGCGACTTCAACACCGTCCCGGATTCGGGCGCGCACCGGGCGCTGACGGCGGGGTTGAGTGATGCCTGGAGCGCGGCGGCCGTGCAGCGCGGGCCGGAGGGGACGTTCCACGGCTTCACCGGCAAACCCGAGCGGCGGATCGACTGGGTGCTGGCACGGGGCCTGACCGCGGGGCGGGTGGAGACGGTGACGTTCGGTCGGCGCGGGCGGTATCCGTCGGATCATTTCCCCGTCGTCGTGGACTATCGCTGGCCCTGATGGGAAAAAGGCCCCGCCCGGACATGCCGGACGGGGCCCGAAAGGCTGGTTTGCGAAGCGGCTTAGCCGCCGCCGCCCGCCAGGGCCGCGAGCAGCAGCAGCGCGACGATATTGGTGATCTTGATCATCGGATTCACCGCGGGACCCGCGGTGTCCTTGTAGGGATCGCCGACGGTATCGCCGGTCACCGCGGCCTTATGGGCCTCGCTGCCCTTGCCGCCGTGATTGCCGTCCTCGATATACTTCTTGGCATTGTCCCACGCGCCGCCGCCCGAGGTCATCGAGATGGCGACGAACAGCCCCGAAACGATCACGCCGAGCAGCATCGCGCCGACCGCCGCGAAGGCGTTGGCCTGGCTGTCGACGGCGAGGATCACGAAGTAGAGCAGGATCGGCGAGAGCACCGGCAGCAGCGACGGGATGATCATCTCCTTGATCGCGGCGCGGGTGACGATGTCGACCGTGTGGCCATAGTTGGGACGGCTGGTCCCCTCCATGATGCCGGGGTTCTCGCGGAACTGCTTGCGCACGTCCTCCACCACCGATCCGGCGGCGCGGCCGACCGCGGTCATGCCGAAGGCGCCGAACAGGTAGGGGAGCAAGGCGCCGAGCAGCAGACCGACGATGACGAAGGGGTTGTTGAGCGAGAAATCCACCGACACGTCGGGGAAGTAGCGCTTGAGGTCCTCGGTATAGGCCCCGAACAGCACCAGCGCGGCGAGCGCGGCGGAGCCGATGGCATAGCCCTTGGTCACCGCCTTGGTGGTGTTGCCGACCGCGTCGAGCGCGTCGGTGCGGGTGCGCACGTCGTCGGGAAGCCCCGCCATCTCGGCGATGCCGCCGGCATTGTCGGTGACCGGGCCATAGGCGTCGAGCGCGACGACCATGCCGGCAAGCGCGAGCAGCGAGGTGGCGGCGAACGCCACGCCGATGATCCCGGCAAGCTGGAACGAGGTGATCACCGCGATCACGATCACGATCGTGGGCAGCGCGGTCGATTCGAGGCTGATCGCGAGACCCTGGATCACATTGGTGCCATGGCCGGTGATCGAGGCGCGCGCGATCGACTGGACCGGGCGGTAGTTGGTGCCGGTGTAATATTCGGTGATCCACACCAGTAGCCCGGTGACGGCGAGGCCGATCATCATGCACCAGAACAGGTCCATGCCGGTATAGGCGGCGTTGCCGATCGGGGCGGAGAGGTCGCTCAGCGTATATTGGGTCGCGAAATAGATCGCCGGGACGGCGAGGATCGCGGTGGTCCAGAAGCCCTTGTAGAGCGCGCCCATGATCGAGCCGTTCTTGCCGAGCCGGACCATGTAAGTACCGATGATCGAGGTGACGATGCACACGCCGCCGACGATCAGCGGCAGCGACATGAGCGCGAGCAACTGTTCCGAGCTGCCCGCAACGAGCAGCGCGATCGACACCATGGTGAGGCCGATCGTGACGACATAGGTCTCGAACAGGTCGGCGGCCATGCCCGCGCAGTCGCCGACATTGTCGCCGACATTGTCGGCGATCACGGCGGGATTGCGGGGGTCGTCCTCGGGGATGCCGGCCTCGACCTTGCCGACGAGGTCGGCGCCGACATCGGCGGCCTTGGTGAAGATGCCGCCGCCGAGACGCGCGAAGATCGAGATCAGCGAAGCGCCGAAGGCGAGCGCGGTCAGCGCATGGATGATTTCCTCGCCATTGGGCTCATTGCCGGCGACACCGACGAGATACCAGAAGAGCACCGAGATCGAGAGCAGGCCGAGACCCGCGACAAGCATGCCGGTGATCGCACCCGAACGGAAGGCGAGGGTGAGGCCGCCCTGCAGGCTGGTGCGCGCGGCTTCGGCGGTGCGGACATTGGCGCGCACCGAGATGTGCATGCCGGCATAGCCCGCGGCGCCCGAGAGGATCGCGCCGACGAGGAACGCGACGGTCGAAAGCCCGCCGAGCGTGAAGTACAGCACGACGGCGACGATCGCGCCGACGACCGCGATGGTGGTGTATTGACGGCCGAGATAGGCCTTGGCGCCTTCCTGGATGGCGGCGGCGATGTCCTGCATTTTCTGGTCGCCCGCGGGCGCGCGCAGCACCTGCTGCGAAGTCACCAAACCATAGAGCACGGCGAGTACGCCGCACGCGATGGCGATATAGACAATCGTCATCTGGTATCCTTCCCCTGAGAAATCCGCCCGCCGTCCGGGTCTTTGCCCGGTACGGCAGGCGGTCGGTGGCGGAACGTATAGAGGGGTGGGGGGCTGTCAAGCCGCGGTTGGGACGCGCGCGAGTCAGCCGCCGTGGCGGTAACCAAGCCTGTCGGGGAGCGGGATGGGGGCCCCGCTCGCCATTAGCGTAAGACCGGCGCCTGCGCGGGCAGCGCCGATGCGGGTCGCGGCAACCGGCGGGGTGGTTCCGGCGGGAAGCGTGAAGAGCAGTTCGTAATCGTCGCCGGCGGTAGCGGCCTCGATCGCGTCGAGACCGGGCAAGGCGAGCGGGACGGCGTCGAGGTCGATCGCGAGCGCGATGCCGCTGGCTTCGGCCATGCGGCGGGCGTCGATGAGGAGGCCGTCGGAAATGTCCATCATCGCGGTGGCGAGCGGGGCGATCGCCCGACCCTCGGCGAGGCGCGGTTGCGGGCGGAGATAGCGGGTGAGATCGCGCGGCGCGCCGTCGGGGCCGAAGCCAGCACCGCCGATTTGGCCGGTCACCCAGAGAGCATCGCCGGGGCGGGCGCCGGTGCGCAGTGGGACGCGGGCCGGGGCGGTACCGATCGCGGCGAGGGTGAGGCTGCGTGGCGCGCCGCTCGGCATCGCCACGGTGTCGCCGCCGAGCAGCGGCATTGCGAAGCGCGTGAGGGCCTGGTCGAGACCGGCGAGGAAGGCGCGGTCCCATTCGGCGTCGCCCGACAGGGCGTAATTGAGCAGGCAGCCGATGGGGGTGGCGCCCTTGGCGGCGAGGTCCGAGAGGTTCACCGCGGCGAGCTTCCAGCCGATCGCGTCGGCGGGGTCGTGCGGGCGGTAGTGGACGCCCTCGACCATCGTGTCGCTGGTGAGGACCAGCCGGCCCGCGGCGACCTCGAGCACCGCGGTGTCGTCGGCCAGCTCCGCTGCGGCGGGATGCGTGGCGATGGCGCGCAGGGCGTCGAGAAAGGCGAACTCGTCGGACACTGGAGACAGCGGTAAGCGAGGCGCGCGGTGGAGGAAAGGCGCAAAGGCTCGGCAAGGCTGGTTCAGCCGCAACCGGCTCGGCCTCGAAATGACAACTTCCGTCCGGCCGCGTCGCGAGCGGCCTCCCGATGTGATAGGAAGGCTCGGTCATTTCGGGAGGATGCGATGCGGACGGCATTTGTGATCGGCTTGATGGCAACGTCGGGGACCGCGGCGGCGGGAGTAGCGCTCACCCAATCGGATGTCTCGGGCGGCGCCAAGGACCAGTGCGTGCTCGCCAAGGCGACGCCGACGCCCAGTCCCACGCCGAAGCCGAGCGGTGCGGGCAACCATATCCCCAAGGCGACGCTGACCGCGCGCAAGACTGGCGGGGACGACAGCCCCAAGGCCAAGCCCGGCAACACCAAATATGGCAACATCGTGCTGAAGCGCGGCGCCGGGGATGCCGCCCCGGCTTGCCCGACCGAGTGAGTCGGCGCCCCGCGTCAGGCTGAGGCATGGCAGACGAACTCGATCAGCCGGTCGTCGGGATCGCGCAGATAGCCGGCATAATAATCGGGATGGATGTGCGGCGCGAGCGCGGGCGCGCGGTCGAGCGTGAAGCCGGCCTTGCGCCCGATCGCATAGATCGCATCGACCGCGCGGCGATCCGGCGCGGTGAAGGCGAAATGGACGTTCGCCGACGCCTCGCCCTCAGTCAGGAAGAAGTCGAGCCGCTGGCCGTCGCCGAACCCTTTGCCCGCCCCGTCTACCATCTGCCGGTAGCCGAGCGGGGCGAGCAGCGTCGCGTAGAAATGCAGCGTGCGGGCGAGGTCGGGAGTCTTGATTTCGAGATGGTCGAGCATGGTTGCCTCCGTGTCTGGAAGCGTGCAGATAATGGCGAATCCGCTACAGTGATGCGCAGATTTCGATCAATTTCGAGGCAGATCGATCAAAATGGTAGAAAATTTGATCGGGTTCGATCATGGCGCTTGAGCTGGACCCGCAGGACCGCCGGTTGCTGTCGCTGCTGCAGGACGATGCCGGCATCGCGATCAACGCGCTGGCGGACGAGACGGGGCTGTCGCCCGCCTCGGTCCAGCGGCGGTTGCGGCGCTTGCGCGAGGGCGGCGTGATCGCGCGCGAGGTGGCGGTGATCGATCCGCTCGCGGTGGGGCTCGGCATGAGCTTCATCGTGATGGTCGAACTCGAGCGCGACCGCATCGACCAGCTCGACTCGTTCCGCCGCAAGGCGCTGCGCGAGCCGCATGTCCAGCAATGCTATTATGTGACGGGCGAGGCGGATTTCGCCTTGGTCTGCGTGACGCGCGACATGGCCGATTTCGAGGCGCTCACCCGGCGGCTGTTCTTCGGCGACGAGAATGTGCGGCGCTTCCGCACCTCGGTGGTAATGGGGCGGACCAAGGTCGGGTTGACGCTGCCGATCGAGTAAATCGCGTCGAGCGCAGTGAGCCATTGCCTCTGGTAATGATACAATGTATCATCTCAGCCACTCGTAGGGAGAGAGAGCATATGAAAGCGTTCGTTGCAATCCTTGTGCTCGGCGGCACGCTGCTGGCGGCGCCCGCGTCGACCCGGACGGCGCAGCCGGCTTCGCCGCTGCTCGGCAGCTGGGCCGTCGACCTCGCGCGCCTGCCGATGCCGCCCGAGGCGCGGCCGAAGCGGGTGACGATCACCTATAGCGAGGCGAGCGACGGCAAGTGGCGGACTCAGGTCGAGGTCCTCGGCAACGACGGATCGCGGAGCCAGGCCATGGGGACCTACTGGCCCGACGGCACCTCCTACCCGGTCGAGGGCAATCTCGAGGCCGATACGGCCGCGGTGAAGCTGCCCATGCCCAACGTGATGGTGCAGGCGCTGGCCAAGGGCGGGGTGCCGGCGTCGATGCGTACCTATACGGTCGCGATGGACGGCAAGACGATGACCGAGACCGTCGTGTTCTTCACGCCGGACGGCAAGCCGGTGATGCGAACCAACTATTTCAATCGGGTCGGGTAACCGCAGGCCCGCCGCCGCCGCTATCGACGCGCGGCGGGCGGTTTCCCGCGATACTTTGCCACGAACGCGACCAGCGCGGGGTCGTCGATACTGTCGACTGCGATCGCGTCGATTAGGGTCTTCTCGGAAAGCGGGCCCTTGCGTGCGAAGAAGACGTAGAGGTTGCCCGGCGCACTGTGCGTCGTGTCGCCGATGCTCATCGCGCCGCAGGTGGTCATTGAACGGTTGACCCGGAACAATGCCTGCGGTCGCGGGCCCCTGAACCAGCCGATCGGCTTGAAATAGGACGGGGCGGGATACGCATATCTGACCTTGGGCAGAGGCACCGGCGGCGGGATCGGCTGCCCTGCGCGCACGCGCCGGGTAGGCGGCGGGCGATAGGGCGGCGTCCAGGCCGTGTCCCGCGCGACGAAGATCAGCGCCGCATGCTGCAGCGCCGTGGTCTGTCGGGTCCGTAACCATGTCTCGGTCTGTCTGCGGTCCAGCTCCGCGACCCGCACTTTATAGGCTTCCGGACTCTCGCCAACCAGCGGAGGCGGTGGCGGCGCGATGCTGCAAGCCCATACCGGAGAAGCGACGAGCGCAGCCGCATTCAGGGCTGCCGTCAGTGCGATATGCCTCGTCATGACGCCCTCCAGCGAGACTGTCGCCCGATTATCGCATAATGATACAGTATAACGCGCCAGCACATCAACGGCCGTGTTCAAAGCGGCCAGCCGTCATGTGGACCAGCTACGTCACGCGCGTGCGCTAGCCGCCTCGCGCGGATCGGCGCCGTAGCGGTTGGGGCCGAGCGTGCCGGGCCAGAAGAAGAGGAATATCTCGACGAGGATCGTAGCGAGCATTGCCCAAAGCAGAATCGCGGACAGGCCGTCCCAGCCGGGGCGGGTGTTCCAGATCAGGAAGGTGATGCGCGTGCCGCCACCAATATTCGGTTGGAGCAGAAGCGTGGTCGCCAATGTGGTCTGCAGCACGGGAATCCAGACCTACCCACCCGAACGGTCGAGATCGTGCATCCGGCGCACGAACAGCGCATAGATCGGAAGATGGATGAGCAGCCCGAGCGCCAGCCCGCTCGCGATCCGAAGCGGATCGGATAGATCGCCGGCGATCGCCACTGGCATTTGCCCGAACAGGGTGGCGAGCAGCAGGAACCCGAGCGCTTCCGTCCTGGTCGAACGCCCGGAGAAGACGAACATATCCCTGATCGGCTTGGTCGCCAGGGACAAGAACGGCGGCCCGTATCGATCGACGACTTCCATGACCGAGAGGCTGCGGGTTCGCGCAGCCTCCCGTCAAGGTCTCAAAGCACCTCGAACAGCCCCGCCGCGCCCATGCCGCCGCCGACGCACATCGTGACGACGACGTACTTGGCCCCGCGGCGCTTGCCCTCGATAAGTGCATGCCCGGTGCAGCGCGCGCCGGTCATGCCATAGGGGTGGCCGATCGAGATCGAGCCGCCATTGACGTTGAGCAGATCATTCGGGATGCCAAGCTGGTCGCGGCAATAGAGCACCTGCACCGCGAATGCCTCGTTGAGCTCCCACAGCCCGATATCGTCCATCTTGAGGTTGAACCGCTCGAGCAACGCGGGGATCGCGAAGACCGGGCCGATGCCCATCTCGTCGGGTTTGGTGCCCGCGACCGCCATGCCGACATAGCGGCCGAGCGGGGTGAGGCCGCGCTTCTCGGCGACCTTCTCTTCCATCAGCACGCTGGCCGAGGAGCCGTCCGACAGCTGCGAGGCGTTGCCCGCGGTGATGACGCCGTTGGGGACCACCGGCTGGAGCGCCTGGAGCCCTTCGAGCGTGGTGTCGGGGCGGTTGCCCTCGTCCTTGGTGAGGGTGACCTCCTTCTGGGTGACCTCCTTGGTCTCCTTGTTGACGAGGTTCATCGTCGCGGTGACCGGGATGATCTCGTCGTCGAACTTGCCCGCGGCCTGCGCGGCGGCGGTGCGCTGCTGCGATTGGAGGCTGTATTCGTCCTGCACCTCGCGGCCGATGCTGTAGCGCGCCGCGACGACCTCGGCGGTCTGCAGCATCGGCATGTAGACGTCGTTGTGCATCGCCAGCAGCTCGGGATCGGGGGCGATGCGCATCTGCGGGGTCTGGACGAGGCTGATGCTCTCGACGCCGCCGCCGATCGCGATGTCCATATTGTCGACGATGATCTGCTTGGCGGCGGTGGCGATCGCCATCAGGCCGCTGGCGCACTGGCGGTCGACCGACATGCCCGCGACGCTGACCGGCAGGCCGGCGCGGAGCAGCGCCTGGCGCGCGATGTTGCCGGCCTGGTGCCCCTGCTGGAGCGCGGCGCCGAACACCACATCCTGCACCTCGGCGCCGTCGATCCCGGCGCGCTGCACGGCGGCCTCGATCGACCTGGCGGCGAGCGTCTGGGCGGGGAGCGCGTTGAAGGCGCCGCGATAGGCGCGGCCGATCGGGGTGCGGGCGGTGGAGACGATGACGGCGGAACGCATGGGCGGCTATCCTTTGTTGGTCGTTAGACGAAGATCTGGCTGATCCATTCGGCGATCATCGCGGGCTTGGTCTCGCCCTCGATCTCGACGGTGAACTCGACGGTCTGCTGCCACTGGCCGGGGCGTTTCTCGGTCAGCTCCAGCGTCTTGAAGCGGCCGCGCACGCGCTTGCCCGAGCGCACGGGCTGCAGGAAGCGGACTTTGTTGCCGCCATAGTTGACCCCCATCTTGACCCCCTCAATCCGGGGTTGGGGCGTCAGCGAATTGAGCAGCGGCATCAGCGACAAAGTGAGGAAGCCGTGCGCGATGGTGCCGCCGAACGGCGTCATCGCGGCCTTGGCGGGATCGACATGGATGAACTGGTGATCGCCGGTCGCTTCGGCGAACTTGTCGATCATGTCCTGGGTCACCTCGACCCAGGCCGAGACTCGCTCCGCGCCCGTGCGAGCGGCGAGCTGCTGGATCGTGATCGTCTCGGCGTCGGCCATTCCGGCTCCCTCTCGCATCCTCGTCCGCATGTAGGCGCAACCTGACGTGAACGGCAAGAGGGTCCCTACTGCAAACGCGAAAAAACTAACTCCTATAAGGGTGCATTGCGCTGGTGAAACCAAACCCGATATTCGAATTCCTGTGCGACAGGATCGATTTTTCGCTTTGGCTTGACGCGCATGGCCAATCCTGTCCTGATCTCCCCGGGGAAATTGGGGGGAAGGAACATGCGGACATCGAGTCGCGCGGTCGCGTTGTCCATTGCGCTGGCGGTGCTCGGGGCGAGTCCCGTCCATGCACAGTCGGCATCGCCATCAGGCGCCGCGATCGCCATCGACGAAAAGCTGCCGGCCGACGCCAAGGCCTTTCTTCGCAGCCTGCATCCGCAATCGGGCGATGTCCGAATCGCGGCGGCAAAGGCGGTGCTGCACCTCGGCGATCGCTACTATTTCCTTCCGGCGGACGAAGCGAAACGGGTGCTGATCCAGCTATGGGGGAATCCGCCCGAAGTGGTGTCGGACGTGCTCGGCCTGGTGATGGAGAAGGGCAAGTCGCCGATCGACGATGCATGGGGCGCCGTGATCACCTATCGCGACACAGGCTATGTCTCCGACGCGGACGCCACCGCGCAGGATTATGATGCGGTGCTCGCATCGATGAAGGAAGGCGAGGCGACGGAGAACGAGCAGCGCAAGGCTGCGGGTTTTCCCACGCTGTCGGTGGTCGGCTGGGCCCAACCGCCATCCTACGACGCCACGGCCCACTCGCTGATCTGGGCGCGCGAGCTCGCCTCGAGCGACAGCAAGATCAACAGCCTCAACTATGACGTCCGCCTACTGGGGCGAACGGGCGTGCTGAGCCTCAACATGGTGGCAACGATGCCGATGCTGGCGCAGGTGCGCCAGGCAGCGAAGACGTTCGGCCAGTCCGCGGATTTCGAGACCGGCGCGCGCTATGCCGACTATGACGCGACGACCGACAAGGTCGCCGGCTATGGGCTTGCCGGCCTGGTTGGCGGCGGCGCCGCGGTCGCCGTGGCGAAGAAGGTCGGGTTCCTCGCGGTCCTGGCGAAGTTCTGGAAGCTGATCCTGGTCGGGATTCTCGCCTTCGGCGGGGCGGCCCTCGCGATGTTCCGCAAGCTGTTCGGCCGCCGCGCGGAGGATGAGGAGGAGGGCTAGGCCTGCCTCATCGCCCGTCTGCCTGCCCCTCCGGATAGGGATAGATCAGTGTGCCGTCAGGCGCCGCGGCGTAGGCGGTCTGGGTGGGATAGGGGATGACGATGCCCTCCTTCGCGAACTTGCGCAGGATGCCGATCACGATCTTGTCGCGCGCGAGGTTGCCGGCGGGCACGTCGTCGCCCGGCACGTCGAACTCGACGACGAGGTCGACCGAACTCGGGCCGAACTTGTCGTAGCTGGCGCGCGCGGGGGTAGCGCCCGAGGCCTCGATGATCGCCTCGATCATTGCCGGGATGCGTTCGAGCAGGTCGGGCGGGGTCTGGTAGGCGACGCCGATCGTCAGCGCGTTGCGGACGTGATGGCGCGCGGAGACGTTCTGGATTTCCTTGTCGAGCAGTTGCTTGTTGGCGATGATCCGCTCCTCGCCGGTGAAGGCGCGAATGCGGGTGGACTTGAGCCCGATCGCCTCGACCGTGCCCTTGGTCTGGTCGTAGAAGATCTTGTCGCCGCGGCGGAACGGCTTGTCGAAGATGATCGCGAGCGCGGCGAACAGGTCGGCGAAGATGCCCTGCGCGGCGAGGCCAATGGCGATGCCGCCGACGCCGAGGCCGGCGACCAGGCCGGTGACGTTGACCCCAAGATTGTCGAGCACCACGACCAGCGCAATCGCAAACAGCGCGAAGGTGACGAGCAGGCGGATCAGGCCGAGCGCCGAGAGCAATGCCTCGCCATGATAGTTCTCGGACTCGGTGCGCTTCTCGATCGCGCCAAGGATCAGCTCGCGCGCCCAGAGCGCGGCCTGGAACACGGCGGCGAGGGTGAACAGGAAGTCGATCGTCTTGCCCAGCACCTCGGGCGGGTTGGCGTAGCCGCTGACCAGCTTGGCCGCGACCATGATCATGAAGAAATTACCGGTCTTGGCGACCGCGCGGCCGAGGATGGTGCCCCAGCCGGCCGGGCCGGTCGAATGCTCGCACAGCTTCATCCCCCAGCGCCGCAGGAAGTGGAGGATCAGCACGATCGCGGTCGCGACACCGACCGCGATCAGGATCTGCAGCCAGTGGCTGCCGAGCCAGGCGATGCTGTCGTTCCACAGCGTTTGCGCCTGAAGATCGAGATTCTCCGACGTATCTTTCGCGGTCTTCCCGGCCGCGGCGGCGGTGTTGGTGACGATCATTGCTGGTCCTTCAGGCGGCCTTGGCGGAAACGCCAGCGCTTTCGAGAAAGGCGATCAGCCCGCGTTCGGCGCGGGTGAGGTAGCGCGTGGCACGGGGGAGGGCGAGCGTCTCGCGGAATGCTTCCTGCGCCCCGCGGTCCTTGGCGAGCGCGATTAGATCGGGGTGGACATAGGATTTGCGGGCGATAGCGGGGGTGTTGCCGAGCGCCTGCGTCACTGGTTCGAGCATCGTGTTGAGGCCGACGAAGCCGTCGGCGGACGCCAGCGCTTCGAACGCGATCACGCTCGCGCCCCAGGTGCGGAAATGCTTGGCCGTGAATTCGTCCCCCATCGCATCGCGGATATAGTCGTTGACGCCGGTCGAGGTCACGGGGTGGGGTTCGCCTTCTTCATCGAGCCAGCCGAATAGCTGTTGGCCGGGCAGGTCGTGGCATTTCTTGACGAAGTTGAGCAAGCTGCCGTCGGTGAGGGTGAGTGTGCGCAGCCGGCCCGATTTGGCGCGGTATTGCAGCTTGAGGCTGTGGCCTTCGAGCCTGGCGTGGCGCTTGCGCAGCGTGGTTGCGCCGAAGCTCTTGTTGGCCTTTGCGTAACCCTCGTTTCCGATGCGGACATGGCCGCGGTCGAGCAGGCGGACGACCGCGGCGACGGCGCGTTCCTTCGACAGCGAACGCTTGCGCAGATCGGCCGCGATCCGCGCGCGCAGCTTGGGGAGGAGATGGCCAAAGGCGGCACAGCGGTCGTACTTCGCAGCCTCCTGCGCGGCGCGGAATTCAGGGTGGTAGCGATATTGCTTGCGCCCGCGATCGTCGATCCCGGTTGCCTGGAGGTGGCCATTGGGGTGCGGGCAGTACCAGGCGTCGGTATAGGCCGGGGGGAGGCCGACGGCGTTGAGCCGGTCGATCTCGTCGCGATCAGTGATGCGCTTGCCCTCGGCATCCCAATAGCCCCAGCCGTGCCGCACCTTGCGCCGTGTGATGCCCGGCCGGCTGTCGTCGCAATATCGCAGGCCGCGCTTCATGCCCCGTTGAATGCGCGTCCCGCCGCATCGTTCCGGAACCGGTGCGCGGCGCGGCGGTTGAAAAGGCAACGAACCCCGGAGCTTGAGGAGAGCGAAGATGACCGAGTTGGCGCAGGCACGCGTGCTGATGATCGCGACCGACGGATTCGAGGAATCGGAGCTGATGAAGCCGCGCCAGGCCTTGCTCGATATGGGTGCGAAGGTGACGCTGGCCTCGCTCACGCGCGATCCGATCCAGGGCGAGAGCAGCGGCGAGAAGGGCGCGGCGATCATACCCGACGCGCTGGTCGCGGAGATGGACAGCGCCGATTTCGACGCGTTGGTGCTGCCCGGCGGAGTCGGCAATCCCGACAAGCTGCGGCTCGACCGGCGGACGGTGGAACTGGTCCAGGAATTCTTCGATGACGGCAAGGTGGTCGCGGCGATCTGCCACGCGCCGTGGCTGCTGGTCGAGGCCGACATCGTCGACGGCAAGCGCGTGACGAGCTGGCCCTCCGTTCGCACCGACCTCGCCAACGCGGGTGCCACGGTGGTGGACGAGGAAGTGGTGATCGACGGCAACCTCATCACCAGCCGCAAGCCCGGCGACATCCCGATGTTCGTCGCCGCGATCAAGTCGGTGCTGGCCGAGGAGCTGGAAGCGGCGGTGGAGTAATGGAGCTATCGAATTCCTCCCCCTCCGGGGGAGGGGGACCGGCGAAGCCGGTGGAGGGGTACTCTCCTCAAGCAATGCCGCTTGACGAAGCTACCCCTCCGTTCATCGCTGCGCGATGCCACCTCCCCCTCCGGGGGAGGAGTTAAGGGGGTAGTGACACCTTCCGGCGCATAAGCTCGCGAAACTTCGCGGAGTCCGTCCATGCGTCTCGCTTTCGCTCTCGCCGCCCTGCTCGCCTCCACTGCCCCCGCGCTGCCGCAGGGCCAGGCCGCGCCGTTCACCGTGCAGGAGACCGGCCGCGGCTATGCCTCGCTGCAGGAAGCGGTGTCGGCGATCGGCGAGGGACGCGGCACGATCCGCATCGCGCCAGGCCGCTATGGCGAGTGCGCAGTTCAGGAGGCGGGCGAGATCAGCTTCGTCTCCGAAGTGCCGGGCAAGGCGATCTTCGACCGCGCGATCTGCGAGGGCAAGGCGACTTTGGTGCTGCGCGGGCGCGGGGCGAAGGTCGACGGCATCGTATTCATGCGCACGCTGGTCGAGGACGGCAACGGCGCCGGCATCCGGCTCGAGACCGGCGACCTCCACGTCACCAACGCGATGTTCATCGACGGCCAGTGCGGCATCCTGACCGCGAGCTTCCCGCGCGGGCGCATCACGATCGAGCGCTCGACCTTTGCTGGGCTGGGCAAGGACCCGACCGGCAATGGTGCGCATGCGCTGTACATCGGCGACTATGGCTCGCTGCGCATCTTCCAGTCGCGGTTCGAGCGGGGCACCGGCGGGCACTATGTTAAGGTCCGTGCGCCGCGGGTCGAGATCCTCGATTCGAGCTTCGACGACAGCCAGGGCAGCCACACCAACTATGCGATCGACCTCTCGAACGGCGCGAGCGGGCGGATCGCGGGCAATTCGTTCGAGCAAGGGCCGAACAAGGACAATTACTCGACGATGATCGCGGTGGCGCCCGAGGGGGCCAAGCACAGCTCGGAAGGCCTCGTGATCGAGGGCAACAAGGCGTGGCTGTCGCCCGCGTTCAAGGAGCGCACGACCTTCGTCGGCAACTGGTCGCGCGATGCGCTGACGTTGCGCAACAACGATCTTGCTGACCGGATCGCGCCGATCGCGCAGCGCTGAGGCGTTAGAGCCCCACGCCGCCGGCGACGTTAAGCTCGACCTGGCTGTCGAAGCCGGCGATCAGCGGGCGGCCTTTGGCGATCGCGGCCTGGACGGCGGGAAGCTGGAGCGAAGCCTTGTGGCTCTCGGCCTTGTCCCACACTTCGGTGATCCAGATCGCGTCGGGCTCCTTCACGTCCTCGGCGACGATATAGGCCTTGCAGCCCGGCATCGCATCGGTGCCTTCGAGCAGGATCGCGATGAGTTCCGCGCGCTTGCCGGGTTGGGCGCGCATTTTCCCCAGCAATCCGAACATGTTGATCCTCTCCGCCGCTTTGACCTGCGGCGCAAGCAGGGCGATCGCCAGTCCCCCGGCGATCGTCTGCCTGCGCCCAAGTCTCATTTTGCGAGATTCCGCAGCACATACTGCAGGATGCCGCCGTTGAGGAAATATTCCAGCTCGTTGACCGTGTCGATGCGGCAACGGGTGAGGAAGGTCTCGCTCGAGCCGTCGGCGCGGGTGAGCTTGACCTCGACGTCCTGGCGCGGGCGGAGCTGCGCAACACCCTGAATCGTAAAGGTTTCGCTGCCGTCGAGCTTGAGGCTCTGGCGGTCGACGCCTTCGGCGAACTGCAGCGGGAGCACGCCCATGCCGACGAGGTTCGAGCGGTGGATGCGCTCGAAGCTCTCGGTGATCACCGCGCGCACGCCGAGCAGGTTGGTTCCCTTCGCTGCCCAGTCGCGCGAAGAACCGGTGCCGTATTCCTTGCCCGCGACGATGACCAGCGAAGTACCGTCCGCCTTGTGACGCATCGCGGCGTCGTAGATCGGCATGACCTCGCCTTCATACTTCGTCATGCCACCTTCGACGCCCGGCACCATTTCATTACGAATACGGATATTCGCGAAGGTGCCGCGGACCATGACATTGTCGTTGCCGCGGCGCGCGCCATAGCTGTTGAAGTCGGCCTTGGCGACTTGGCGCTCCATCAGCCACTTGCCCGCGGGGCTGTCGGCCTTGATCGAGCCGGCGGGGCTGATGTGGTCGGTGGTGATCGAATCTCCCAATATTGCCAAGGGCTTAGCATCGATGATGTCGGCGACGGGGGCCGGGGTCATCGTCATGCCCTCGAAATAGGGCGGGTTGGCGATGTAAGTGCTTGAAACGGGCCAGTTATACGTCGCCGAACCCTCGACCGCGATCTTCTGCCAATGGGCGTCGCCGAGATACACGTTCGAATAGCGGGTACGGAACATGTCGGAGTCGATGTTGGCGTTGATCACGCCCTGGATCTCCTCGTTCGTCGGCCAGATGTCCTTCAAGTACACCGGGCCGTCGTTACCCTCGCCGATCGGGGTCTCGATCATGTCCTCGGTCACCGTGCCCTTGAGGGCATAGGCGACGACCAACGGGGGCGAGGCCAGGAAGTTGGCGCGCACGTCGGGCGACACGCGGCCCTCGAAGTTGCGATTGCCCGAGAGGACCGAGGCAGCGACGATGTCGTTGCCGTTGATCGCGTCGGAGATCGGCTGGGCCAGCGGGCCGGAGTTGCCGATGCAGGTGGTGCAGCCATAGCCGACGAGGTTGAAGCCGATCGCGTCGAGATCCTCGGTCAGGCCGGCCTTGTTCAGATAGTCGGTCACGACCTGCGACCCCGGGGCAAGGCTGGTCTTGACCCAGGGCTTGCGCGTCAGGCCCTTGGCGCGCGCTTTCCGCGCGACGAGGCCCGCGGCGATCAGCACCGAGGGGTTGGAGGTGTTGGTGCAGCTGGTGATCGCGGCGATCACCACGTCGCCGTCGCCGATATCGTGGTCCTTGCCCTCGACCGGCACGCGCGCGGCGTCCTCCTTGCCATAGAGTTTGAACAGGTCGCCGTTGAACACCTCGTCGACCTTGTTGAGCGACACGCGGTCCTGCGGGCGCTTGGGGCCGGCGAGGCTGGCGGTGACGGTCGCCATGTCGAGCTCGAGCGTGTCGGTGAACACGGGGTCCGCGACATCGTCGTGGCGCCACATGCCCTGCGCCTTGCAATAGGCCTCGACCAGCGCGACGGTCTCGTCGCTGCGGCCGGTGAGGCGCATATATTCGAGCGTCTTGTCGTCGATCGGGAAGAAGCCGCAGGTCGCGCCATATTCGGGCGCCATGTTGGCGATGGTCGCGCGGTCGGCGAGGGTCATCGTCGCGAGGCCGGGGCCGAAGAACTCGACGAAGCGGCCGACCACGCCCTTGGCGCGCAGCATCTGGGTGACGGTCAGCACCAGGTCGGTGGCGGTGATGCCCTCCTGCAGCTTGCCGGTGAGCTTGAAGCCGATCACCTCGGGGATGAGCATCGACACCGGCTGGCCGAGCATCGCGGCCTCGGCCTCGATGCCGCCCACGCCCCAGCCGAGCACGCCGAGGCCGTTGACCATGGTGGTGTGGCTGTCGGTGCCGACCAGCGTGTCTGGATAGGCGACGGTCGCGCCGTCCGAAGCTTCGGACGTCCACACCGCGTCGGCGACGTACTCGAGGTTCACCTGGTGGCAGATGCCGGTGCCCGGGGGGACGACCGAGAAATTGTCGAGCGCCTTCGAGCCCCACTTCAGGAACTCGTAGCGCTCCAGGTTGCGCTCATATTCGAGCTCGACATTCTGGCCGAACGACTTGGGCGTGCCGAACGCGTCGACCATCACCGAGTGATCGATGACGAGGTGGACGGGGACCTGCGGGTTGATCTTGGCGGCGTCGCCGCCGAGCTTGGTGATCGCGTCGCGCATCGCGGCGAGGTCGACCACGCAGGGCACGCCGGTGAAGTCCTGCATCAGCACGCGTGCGGGGCGGTACTGGATCTCGCGCTCGGGGGCGATCGGGTTCTTCTGCCAGTCGACGATCGCCTGGGCATCCTCGGGGGTGACGGTGACGCCGTCCTCGAAGCGCAGCATGTTCTCCAGCAGCACCTTCATCGAGAAGGGCAGGCGGCTGACGTCGCCGAGCTTCGCCGCGGCCTTGGCGAGGCTGTAATAGCTGTAGCTCTTGCCGCCGACGGTGAGCGTGTCGCGCGTTCCGAGGCTGTCCTGGCCGATGGCTGTCATGCTTGCGGGTCCCTTTCCCATCTGTGTGCCACCGGAGCGGCATTGTCAGTGTGCCGCCGGAGCGGCGTGGGGGGAGCGGCTGCTAACAGAGCCGCACGGGCGCGCCGGCGTGAAGCGAATGCGAAGATTCGGGAGGGCCGATAGCAGGGGGAGGGGGCGGGGGGAAGGGGAGGGGGCGTGGGGGGCAGAGAGATGACTCTCCAATAGCTAACCTGTGCCGTGACTGACTGGGTCGGTCACTCCCAACCGCGACGGACGTCCGTTCGTCTGCATTCAGGGCATGCGATTGGTGAGGTAGGCCGATCGCGCCGCCGAGCCTCGCGTTTCTCAGCTTCGGTAAGAACCTCGGCTTCGAATCGATGGCCACAGTTGTTGCACCGGAATCGAATAGAATCAGTCATAGGATATCCCTGCTTTTTCAAGCAGGTTCTCCCACAGCATTTGTGCAGCCTGCATAGGAGTCATGCGGGAGCGGTCATCGCCCCTCCCCATGCGAAAGGCGTTTGACTGCAGGTATAGTTCGAATTCATCGTGTTCGATCGAAAGCCACCCGTGAGCTCCATCATCAGGCGCATTCTCTTCGAACAACCAATATACATCCCCAAAACCAGAGCGCCCGCCCTTACGCGTATGCACTGTAAGGTGGGCCGTACCTCGATCGCGAGCACGGTTCACGATTGTGCAGCCAAAAGATGTAGCTGACAGTTCGCTATAGCGAGCGCGAAAATTATCGAGGGAATCAAGTTCATTAACCGCGCTACGGAAATAGTCTCGCATTTGATTGAAGGCCGTCTGGCGAAATTCGCTACGATCGATGTCGTCGAAGTCACGCTTAGCGCGGTAGCGTCGTTGTGCATCCGGCGAAATTGGAGGCTCTGCGCCGCGAGGTATCAACTCTGTCGGCCTCTGATCAGATTCGATCGCGCGACGAATCTCCTGAACAACATTCAGATATGCGCTATTGGGATTAGTCCACTCGCTCACCGCTCGGCCATCCTGCGGTACGACTTTGATATTCCGAAGGTTGGTGGACTGCCAATCACAGGGCTCGGCGATGATCGCGATTACTCTGGCTTCGCCTGCAGCTTGCCGCGCCATCGCGCGCGCCATTTCCTTTTCAACACAGTAGTCTGAATTGAGGAAGTCTGGCGTAACGAGCAGCAGGAATAATCCGCTGGCTTCCAGCCTTTCTGCAATCTCTTGGTCCAGGTTGTCACCGGCAAGAATGTCTCGGTCGAACCAAGCGTCAATCAACCCGTCACGCCTCAAAACGGCGAGATGGACGTGTAAGCGATCTAAGGCTGCGGCATCACGATGAGAGTATGAAATGAATGCGTCCACTGCTGCCTCAAAGTCAGCTCTTGCCCTACGCTGGATCATATCGTGAACATCGCGTGGGGGCAAGTGGCAGATGCGCGAGCGCAGCGGTTGAAGGGCGAAGGCCTATCTTCCGCTAGTCGGTCTGCGACGATCGGTGCCAAGGAACTGTAGGTCGGGGTGCCGCAGTGAATTCTCCATTAGACAGCGCTGATCATGGCCAGCGTAATGTCATCATCTCCTTGCCTCAGAACAATTTTCCATTCAGAGAAAGCTAGTCGCTCTTCAGTATCGGAATGACCGAAATCTCCGTCCAAGCCGACAATGATGGTCTGGCCAAAGTTTTCCTCTTTGATGCTCGCAAAAATGCCGAGGCGGCCCCGCGCAACGACGATCGCCAGGCGACGCTTCCCATCCATTGATGGCGAGAAAGCCGATACGAAATCTGCGCGAACATCTATCCCTTCTACCGCCACGCCATGCCAATTTTCCGCGCGATCCAAGGCGAAACCCTCGCCGGCCCATTGTCCCCCGAGGAGGACCGCGTATGGCCGCTCTCCGCCTGACACAAAAATATGATCCTCTCTTCTATCGAAAGGAACAAAATAGGCTGGGCCTTTGGCCCGGGTAATATCACAGCGCCGAGCACGTCTAGGATCAATCATGCCGAGCACTGCAGGGAGTTGATCAGTCATTTTCTTGTCCTCTGACGGTACTAGAGGTGACTGGAAATTGGCAGATGAGGCTTTCAGTTCTGCAATCCTACCGGCTCGTGATCAACTCGAATGGCGATCGACAGCCGATGTTCCCAAAATGTTCTTTCCTACACGCTGCATTCCGTATAACTGGGCTCCCCTCGATGCGAACAAGCGGGGCGAGGGGCGATGCGGAAATCTTTTTCACGATGGACGGCGGATACCGAGACCGCCTTTCTGATGGCGCTCCGGGCGACCGGGCAGGCGCGCAAGGCGGCGGGGGCGATCGGGCGGTCGCTGTCAACGGCCTATAAGCGGCGACAGCGCAACGGCGAATTCCGGGCCAGGTGGGACGCGGCGGTGGCCGCGCAGCAGGCGGCGTGGATCGAAGCGCAGGGCGCCGCGGTCGAGCCGGGCGATCCGCATGAGCGGTTCGACGGGTGGACGCGGCTGCGGCGGCGCGCCTTTCTGCGCGCGCTTTCGGAGACGGGGAAGGTCAAGGATGCGTGCGAGCGGGTCGGGATCTCCGACACCTCGGTCTATCGGCTGCGCAAGCGATCGCCGGGCTTCGCGCGCGACTTCGCGGCGGCGCTGGCGCGGTCGGCGCCGATGCTCGAGCAGATCGCGTGGGAACGCGCGGTCGAGGGCTGGGAGGAGCCGGTGGTGGTGCGCGGCGAGGTGGTGGGGACGCGGCGGCGCTATTCGGAATCGCTGCTGCGCATGCTGCTGCGCGAGGCGCACGTGGCACGGCGTATCGAACTGGCGGCGGAAGCCAAGGCGCGGCCGCGCGGACCGCGCTACGCGACCCCCGAAGAAACCGATGCGCACCTCATGAAGCTGCTCGACGGCGTGGAGCGGCGGCGGCGCGGGGAGGCGCGGCTCAAAGCGCTGGCCGAGGCCGAGGCGTGGGAGCGGCTGCAGGCGGAGGCAGGCGACGGCGAGGGCCTGATCTGGCCGAAGGCGGGCGCGAACGGGGACGGGGCGCCGGCCAGGCGCAATCCGATCTAGCCGCATATCCCGGGGTCCCGGCTTGACGGCGGAGGCCAGTGCTTCTAGGCGCGTCTGAATTGTGTGACGATGTAACATATCGTATCCATTGGGGGGAATTGTGCGCCGATCGACTTGTCCGTTGCTTGCCGTCGCGCTGGTCTGCATGCCGGCGTCACCCGTTCTGGCGCAAGAGGCGTCGGGGGTGGAACAATCCGATCAAGCGGAGTCCTCCGAGCGCGAGGGACGCGACGAAGCCCGGGACATCGTCGTCACCGGCTCGCTTATCCGGCGCTTGCCGCGCGAATATATCGCCAGCGCAATCCAGACCTACGGGCTGGCGGATGTCGAGAAGGCGGGGTCGGGATCGCTGTCGGAATATATGCTGACGATTCCGCAGAACTTCACGGGCGACCTGAGCGATTTCGGAACCTCGGCCTCGAGCATCGGGTCGACGCTCGGCGCGGGCACGACGTTCAACCAGTATGACGGATTCGCCGCCTTCGCGCTGCGCGGCCTCGCCTCCGATGCCACGCTGACCCTCATCAACGGGCGGCGCATGGCGAGCATCGGCATGGTCGAGGCGCCGACCGTCTCGGTGATCCCGTCGGCGCTGATCGAGCGGATCGACATCATCGCCGACGGCGCATCGGCGACCTATGGCGCGGATGCGGTCGCCGGCGTCGTCAACATCGTCACCCGCAAGATCACCAATGGCGCCGAGCTGCGGCTGCGCGCATCGACCGCGACGCAGACCGGTTCCAACAATGTCGAGCTCAGCGCGCTGGCCGGGCACAGCTGGGGCAGCGGCAGCGTCTATGGCGCCGCGATGTACCAGAAGCGCTCGGCCTATATCGAGGACCCGATCCTGGTCTCGAACACGCTGCTGCAGATCACCCAGCTTCCCAACGAGGACGTGAGCGGGCTCTACGCGGGTGTCGAGCAGGCGTTCGGCGACCTCAAATTCTCGGTCGATGCCTCGCACTTTCATCGCAAGCGTGACGCGAGCATCAACTATATCGGGCATGGCGAGGACAATCGCTTCTACGACAATGAAGCGGCCGGCTATTCGGTCTATGGCAATGTGCATTGGCAAGCGAGCGAGGCGACCTCGTTCGACCTCAATCTCGACTGGGGAAGCAACCGCACGACCAGCGCGCTGTTCCGGGGCGAGCGGCCCTTTGCTGCGCCCAGACCGACTTACACGCACCGCAACACGCTGTTCGCCGCGGAGCTGACCGGCCAGACGACGCTGGCGAAATTGCCCGCGGGGCCGATCCTGCTCGCCGGCGGCGTGCAATACCGGCGCGAGACCTTTCGCACGAGCGCGAAGATCTTCTTCAATCTCGACGGCGGCGAGCGCGAGGTGAAGTCGCTGTTCGGCGAGGTGAACGTGCCGATCGTCGGCGCGGACATGGGGGTTCCGCTGGTGCGCTCGCTCACGCTGTCGGCCGCGGCACGCTATGAGGATCTGGGCTTCGATGATGCTCTTGCGCCCAAGGCCGGGGTGCGCTGGCAGATCGACCGGTCGATCGCGCTGCGCGGCACCTATGCGCGGTCCTTCCTGGTGCCGCGGTTTCGCGACACGATCGGCATCGCCGAGCAGGTCTCGTTCTGGAACTACCCCTATGCATTCCTCGATTCGGCCGACCAGAACCCGGCATTGCCGGCGGGCAATGCGCTGGTCATGTTCCGCGCCGGCGCCAATCCCGATCTCAAGACCCAGAATGCCGACACGTTCACGGCCGGCATCGACCTGACCCCGGCGTTCATTCCCAACCTCTCGATCAAGGCCGGCTATTACCGGATCAAGATATCAGGGCGGGTGGTGACGCCATCGCAGGACGACAGCGTCAGCGTGCCGGATCTCCAGGGCTTCAACACGGTCAACCCGAGCCAGGCGCTGGTGAACAGCATCGTCAACAACCCGACGACGTTCCGCTGGTTCGTGACGGGCGTGCCGTTCGTCAACGGCGGCGGGACGGTGGTCTATAACAGCGCAAGCCAGATTCCGGCGGCGCTATTGTCGCAGGTGCAGCTGGTCGCCGACATCCGCCCGCAAAACTTCGCGGTGGAATCGACTGACGGCATCGATTTCGACCTCGCTTACCGCACGCGCATGTTCGGTGGCGACGCACGCTTCAAGCTGACCGGGCAATATATCCTGAGCCTCAGCCTGACGGCAGGATCGGGAGCCGCCGCCTCGCGCCTCGACGGCTATGCCCAGCCCGCCGACCTGCGGTTCAACGGTTCGGTGGTCTGGGCGCGCGGCGGCTATTCGGTCGGGTCGGTCGTGAACTATGTCGACGGATTCACCGACAATCGGCCGGGCGAACCATCACGCAAGGTGAGCGCATTCACCACCGTATCCGTCTTCTTCGGCTTCGATCTCGGACGTCTCGTCGCGGCGCCGGGCGCGAAGGACAGCGAAGTGCAGTTGGTTGTGGCCAATGTGCTCAACCAGCGGCCGAATTTTCTTCCGGACGCGGTCCTGGGGTTCGATCCCTACAACAATCCGCCCAATCCGCGCACCGTCAGCCTGGTGTTCAGGAAGCGGTTTGGAGGCGGATAGGTGAATCTGCCGATCAGGAAGCGGCGGGGTCGTGCGGGGCGGCGGGGTCGGCCGCGCGGAGGGCGAGCGCGGCCTCGATCCGTTCGAGCCGCTCGATGATCAGGAGCTGCTCTTCGTGGGTGAAGGCGTCGCGGTCCGAATTGAGGCGGTCGATCAGGCGCACCACGATCAGCGGCGCGATGCCGAAGATCGAGATGTGCATGACCGCGAGCGCGAGCAGGCGGCCGCCCGGCGTTTTGGGCGAGATGTCGCCATAGCCGGTCGAGGTGGCGGTGGTGCCGGCCCAATAGAGGCTGTCGAGGAAGGGCAGACCCTCTAGCCCCATGAACAGCAAGGCGGCGGTGAAGAGGAGCACCAGATAGGCTGCGGCGAGCTCGCGCAGCGTGTCGGTTGCGGCTTGCAGCTTGGTCATGCTTATCCCCTGATGACGTGCGGCACGAAGCGGGCGCGGTTGCCGGTGATCAGCCCGTCCTCGCGGATCCCCATGCCCGCCGCGGCACCGTCGACCACCCAGCAGCCGAGCAGGGGATAGCCGGCGCCGAAGTCGCGCATCGGATAGAGTTGCTGGTACATGGTGAGGCCGTCGCGATACTCGCCCTGGCTGCGCGCGATGGTCTCGCCGTGGCGGACGACCTCGATGTTCGCGCCCTCGCGCGCGAGGAAGGGCTTGGCGACGTAGCTCTCGCCGATGCGGTCGCGCACGACCGAGGCGGCGAGGAGATTGGGGTGGCCGGGGAACATCGCCCAGAGGACCTGGAGGATCGCCTTGTTGCTCCACAGCATCTTCCAGATCGGCTCGATCCAGGCGGTGGAGGGGAGGTGGCGGACGATGTCGGGGCCGTAGCTCTCGCGGACGATCCACTCCCAGGGATAGAGCTTGAAGATCGCGCTGATCAGCTGGTCCTCGTGATCGACGATGCGGCCATTGGCGTCGAGGCCGATATCGTCGATCACCACGGCATGGGTCTCGAGCCCCGCCTGCGAGGCGAGGTCGCGCATATAGGTGGTGGTGATCGTGTCCTCATGCGCGGCGTCGGCGACATGGGTGAACCAGACCTGCCGGCCGGGGAGGCGCGAACGGAGCGCGGCCCAGCGGCCGATCAGCTTCTCGTGCAGGCTGTTATACTGGTCGAGCTCGGGGAAGAGCGCTTCCTTCCAGTCCCACTGCACCACCGCGGCCTCGAGCATCGAGGTGGGGGTGTCGCAGTTGAACTCGAACAGCTTGGGGTCGCCCTCACCGTTATAGCCGAAGTCGAAGCGGCCATAGTTGAGCGAAGGCGGCTCGTCCTTCCACGCGGCGCGGATCGGCTTGTGGCAGTAATCGGGGATGCCGAACTGCTCGAGCACGTCGCTGTGGCCGACGATCCACTCGCCGGCCTCGAGGAAGAGCTGGTAGACGGTTTCCGAGGCCGCCTCGAACCGCTCGATCTCGTCGAGAGTGAAGGCGTAATAGGCGCTCTCGTCCCAATAGGGGCCGTCGGCGTCGCTGTGCCAGATCAGCCCCTGCGCCTCGACCGCCGCCTGCCAATTGTCGCGCGGGGCGACCGCATGTCGTTCCATCCGCTCAGGACCTGCCGCCGCCGAAGCTCCGTCCGCTCGAGCCGAGGCCGCCGCGCGACACCGCGGCCGAGCGCGTCATGCGGGTGTGCGTGGGGGCGCGGGCATAGGTGGCGCCGGGGCGCGGCTGGTACGAGCCATAGCCGGCGTAGCGCGGGTCGCGGATCGAATCGCCATAATAGGGGATCGCCGAGCTGCGGCCGAGATAATACCAGAGGAAGGCGTTGCCGCCGCCGCCGCTATGGCCCGAATAATAATTGCGCGACTGGCACAGATCGTCGTCGACGCGCGTGCCCTGCTGGTCGACACACACCGCGGTGTCGCTCGCGGCGTAGACATCCTCGTTCCAGTCGTCCCCGCCCGAGCAGCCGGGCAGCGCGGCCAGCGCCGCGGCCATCGCGGTGGTCATGGTGAGTTGCTTCTTCATGTCCTGGTCTCCTCGCTCGCCCGCTCAGGGGACCATGCACGCGGCCTGAAGGATGCCGATGCCGAGCCCCATGCCGCCGACGAAGATGCCGGAGGCGACGCAGCGCTCGGTGATGCGGTCGGAGATCGACTTGAAGATCAGCCGCGCGATGACGAAGAAGACGATGAGCTGGACCAGCGCGGCGACCGCGCCCCACAGCAGCATGTCGGGGATGCTGACCGAATTGCCGATCACCACCGCGACGGGGATGGTGAAGCCGAGAAAGGTGCCGGTGAGCTGCGCGGCGGCGGCGCTGTTGCCCTCGCGGATCAGGGAAAATTCGCGATGCGGGGTGATCATCACGTAGAGCAGCAGGAAGCCGATCGCCAACGCCACCGCCGCGGCGAAATAGGCGAGGAAATGCGGTAGCGTTTCGACGAAATAGTGGAACATCGGACCCCCTCCATCGCAGCGAATGCCGCTGCGGCGGCTGGTGTATCAAGCCCTTGGCGGCAAGGAAAGCCAGCCAGTCGGCGCTGGTCACCGCTTCCGAACGCTCCCCGATTTCGAGGCTGCGGGTGCCCGCGATTTCTATTTGGCGAATTCGGCGATCCGGGCACGGACGTTGGGGGGAACCGCAATCACGGCGCAGGCATCGCGGATGAAGGCCACGACGCGATCCGGCTGAGTCACCGGCAGCATATGCCCCGCGTTGCGGACGATCGTGCAGCGCGCGCCGGGAATGGCGGCGGCGGTGCGCGTGCCGTGCACAGGGGCGGCGAGCACCTGGTCGGCGGCGCCGAACAGGATGCGGACGGGCAGGCCGATCTCGCCATAGCGCGCGACGAGCGGGGCGAGCGCGCCGTTGACCGCGGTCATCTCCGACGAAGCGGCATAAAAGGCGCGGGGACGGGCGAGCATCGCGCCGCCGAACTCGGTCTCGAAGGCGCGGGTGACGGGTTCGGGCGCGAACAGCACCTCGCGCGACTCTGCCGAACGAAGCCGGATCATCGGGATCGCCAGCGTATGCGCGAGCGCAGCGCGGACCAGCGGCGAGGCGATCATCAGCCCGCGGAACGCCGTCGGCACCTCCTCCTGCACCTGGGTAAGCGGGGCGACCAGCGCGAGCCCGCCGATTCGCTCGGGATGGCCCAGCGCCAGCGCCAGCGCGACCGCGCCGCCGAGCGAATGGCCGACGACCAGCGGGCGCTCGAGCCCGAGCTCGCCGATCAGCGCGGCGACGAGCGCCGCCTGGTCGGCGAGGCTGTCGCTACCCCGCCCCGGGCTGTGGCCGCTGCCGGGCCGGTCGATCAGGACGATGCGATGGTCCGCCCGCAGTTGCTCGACGACCGCAGCGAAATTGCGCATCTGACCGGCGAGGCCATGGATCATCACGATCGGCGGGCCCTGGCCGATATCGCGAACGTGAAGCCGCCGCCCGGCGATCTCGCGAAATGCCCCATCGGGCGGGACCGCGCGATCGACGCGGCGGGCGACGTGCCAGGACCAGGCGGCAAGCGCGGCGATGACACCGGCAATTCCCGCGCCACCGACGATCAGAAGGAGAAGGCTGCTCATGACGCTATGCCTCCGGCAATGTGGCCAACGCGTCAATCATAATAATGAACATCAATGTTCATATAGGTAGATATACGGGCATTGACGTCGTTTGAGCCGCTGGATGAGAGATGCTGCTCGCTTAGCCCGTCTCGACCGTCACCCCGGACTTGTTCCGGGGTCCACTTCGCGGTTTCGCCGAGCGGGTGAGCCGCTTGCCCAGTGCTTGCAGCAAGGTGGACCCCGGAACAAGTCCGGGGTGACGAGGAAGTTACCGCCGCTACTGGTGGTGGCTTGACTCACACATAGCCCGCTGGTTATCGGACGATCGATAGCCAGCGAGTTATGTATCTTGATGTCCGCCGCCCCCGACCTGCTGTTCCGCACGCTTGCCGACCCCACGCGGCGGGCGATCTTCGAGCGGCTGTGCCGCGAGGGGGAACAGACGGTGGGCGTGCTGACCGCGGGCGCGGGCGTGTCGCAGCCGGCGGTGTCGAAGCATCTCGGCATATTGAAGCGCGCGGGGCTGGTGCAGGATCGTCAGGCGGGGCGGCAGACGCATTACCGCGCCGAACTGTGCGCGCTCGATCCGCTCGACGCCTGGTCGCGCGAGATGAAGGGCTTCTGGGAACGGCGCATCGACGGGCTGGAGGACCTGCTGAACAGGATGGACCAATGAGCGCGACGGGCGTGGAGACGGTGACGGTCGAGCGCGAGATCGCGCATCCCGCCGGGCGCATCTGGCGGGCGCTGACCCAGCCGCATCTGATCGCCGAATGGCTGATGGCGAACGATTTCGTGCCGCAGGTGGGGCACCGCTTCGGGCTCAACGCCGAATGGGGCGACCTGGCTTGCGAGGTGATCGAGGTCGAGCCCGAGCGGACATTGGCCTATACATGGACCGGCTTGGGGCTGGACAGCGTGGTCACCTGGACGCTGACGCCGAGCGCGACCGGGACGCACCTCAAGATGGTGCAGACCGGGTTCCTGCCCGAGCAGAAGCTCGCTTATCATGGCGCGCGCGCCGGGTGGCCGCGGTATCTCGACCGGCTCGAGGCGGTGCTGGCAGCGCTGGACTGAGATAACAGCAGAGGAGGGTGCAATGGGTGTGAGCAAGTCGATCCGGCAGGTACATCGCTGGACCTCGATCATCTTCGCGGCAATCGTGGTCGCGATCTTCGCGATGCTCGGCATGGGCCAGCAGCCGGTCGAGTGAGTCTATTACCTGCCGCTGGCGCCGCTCGCGCTGCTGCTGGTGACGGGGCTGTACATGTTCGCGCTGCCCTATCTCGGCAAGTGGCGGCGGGGCGCGGTCGCGGCGGAGTGAAGGCGATGGCCGCGAAGGAACCCAGGCTGCTCTCGGGCGGCAATCCGCAAATCCCCAAGGGCGACGGCGACGCGCCGGTACAGGCCTATATCGCGGCGATGCCGGGGTGGAAGTCGGCGGCGGGCAAGCGGCTCGACAAGCTGATCGAGGCGGCGGTGCCCGGGGTCAGGAAGGCGGTGAAGTGGAACTCGCCGATGTACGGCGTGGAGGGGCAGGGCTTCTTCCTCGGGGTCCACTGCTTCAACAAGTACATCAAGGTCGCCTTCTTCAAGGGCGCGGCGCTCAAGCCCAAGCCGCCGGTCGAATCGAAGGACAAGGACACGCGCTATTTCCACATCCACGAGGATGACGAATGGGACGAGGCGCAGCTGAGCGACTGGATCAAGCAGGCGGCGGCGCTGCCGGGATGGATGACATAGGTGGGCGGCAGATTCCTCCCCCGGAGGGGGACCAGCGCAGCTGGTGGAGGGGTAGTCTCCACGAGCGGGCCGATCAGCTTATGGCGACCTACCCCTCCACCACCGCTTCGCGGCGGTCCCCCTCCCCCTCCGGGGGAGGAATGAGTTTGATTGACCTTCGGGAGAGACAAAATGGCTGACGAACCGAACGCAACGGAGCTGATCGACGCCAAGATCGAAGCGCTGGGCGGCTGGCGCGGGCCGATGCTGGCGAAGCTGCGCGCGCTGGTGAAGGAAGCTGACCCCGACGTGATCGAGGAGGTGAAGTGGCGCAAGCCGTCCAATCCCTCGGGCGTGCCGACCTGGTCGCACGACGGCATCCTGATCACCGGCGAGACCTACAAGGACAAGGTCAAGCTGACCTTCGCCAAAGGCGCGCGGCTCGACGATCCCAAGGGGCTGTTCAACGCGAGCCTCGACGGGGGCACGCGGCGGGCGATCGATTTCCACGAGGATGCGGCGGTGGATGCCGAGGGGCTCAAGGCGCTGGTGCGCGCGGCGGTGAAGGCCAACGCCAAGGGGTGACAAAATCCGCCGCCGCGGCCACGGAGGGCTCCGATGGTTGCGACGGAGACGAGGCGAATGGCGTTCACCGCGAAGATCCTGCTGCTCGGTTCGGGCGAGTTGGGGCGCGAGTTCACGATCTCGGCCAAAAGGCTGGGCGCGCAGGTGATCGCGTGCGATTCCTATGCGGGGGCGCCGGCGATGCAGGTCGCGGACGGGTGCGAGGTGTTCTCGATGCTGGACGGCGCGGCGTTGCGCGCGGCGATCGCAAAGCATGCCCCCGGCTATGTCGTGCCCGAGGTCGAGGCGATCCGCACCGAAGTGCTGGCGGAAGTGGAAGCCGAGGGGGTGACGGTTGTCCCCTCGGCGCGCGCGGCGCAGATGACGATGAACCGCGACGGCATCCGCGAGGTGGCGGCGGTCGAGCTGGGGCTGCGCACCTCGCGCTATCGCTATGCCGAGAGCCTGGACGAGGTGCTTGCGGGTGTCGAGCACACCGGGCTGCCGTGCGTGATCAAGCCGGTGATGTCCTCGTCGGGCAAGGGGCAGAGCACGGTGCGTGAGGCGGGCGCGCTGGAGGCGGCGTGGGACTATGCCGTGGCGAACATGCGCGGCGACCGGCGGCGCGTGATCGTCGAGGAATTCGTCGATTTCGACTACGAGATCACGCTGCTGACGGTGCGCTCGCGCGAGGGGGTGAGCTTCTGCCCGCCGATCGGGCACCGGCAGGAACGCGGCGACTATCAGGAGAGCTGGCAGCCGACGGCGATGTCGCCGCAGGCGATCGCCGACGCGCAGGACATGGCGCGCAAGGTGGTCGACGACCTGGGCGGCTACGGCATCTTCGGGGTCGAGTTCTTCGTAAAGGGGGAAGAGGTGATCTTCTCCGAATTGTCGCCGCGGCCGCACGATACCGGGATGGTGACTTTGATCTCGCAGAATCTGAGCGAGTTCGATTTGCACGCGCGCGCGGTGCTGGGGCTGCCCGTGCCCGAGGCGCGGCTCTACGGCCCGTCGGCCTCGGCGGTGATCCTTGCCGACCGCGACAGCGACGCGCCCGGTTACGAGGGTCTGGCCGAGGCATTGGCGGTGCCGGGCGGCGAGATCGACATACGCATCTTCGGCAAGCCGACGACGCGGCCCTATCGCCGGATGGGCGTGGCGCTGGCGCTGGCGGGCGATACCGATGCGGCGCGCAAGCTGGCGGTTGAGGCGGCGGCGAAGGTGTGGATCGTTTACGGATAGAACTCGAAATTCCTCCCCCTCCGGGGGAGGAATGATGAGGCTTATGGCAGCGCCGTCGTGTCGAGCGGGAGCGCGAGCTGGATCGCCTCGGCGGAGCGGTCGCGGACCCTTTGCGGCGCGGCGATTAGCCCGTGCTTGGACAGCTCGCCGCCCGGCGCCCACATCCTGGTGTAGAGCGCGAGGAATTCCTTGAGCTCGGGCATTGCCTTGAGATGCTTCGCCTTGACGTAGAGGTAGAGGCTACGGACGCCCGGATATTTGCCGCTGGCGATGTCGTCATAGGTCGGCGTCACGCCCTCGAGCGGCACGCCGTGCAGGCGCGAACGGTTGGCGTCGAGATAGGAATAGCCGATCAGCCCGATCGCGTTGGGGTTCTCCGACAGGCCATGGACGATCAGCGTGTCGTCCTCGCCCTTCTCGGCATAGGCGCCGTCGGCGCGGATGCGGCGGCAGGCATTCTCGAACAGCGCGGGATCGCCCGCGGCCTTGAGCTCCTTCGCCGTCGGCATCGCCGCGAGGCAGCCGGGCTCGAGGATCAGCTCGACGAACGCGTCGCGCGTGCCGCTGGTCGAGGGCGGCCCCAGCACGAGGATCGGGATCGCGGGCAGCGACGGGTTCACATCCTTCCACGTCTTCGCCGTGTTGGGCTTGCCCAGCGGATTGGCGGCGAGCGCGAGATAGAGGTCCTTGCGCGTGAGCTTGAGCTTGGGCCCGGCGTTGGATTCGGCGAGCGCGATCCCGTCGAGGCCGATCGGCACCTCGATGATGTCGCCCACGCCGTTCGCCTTGCACTTGTCGAACTCGGCGCGGCGCATGCGGCGCGAGGCGTTGGCGATGTCGGCAAAGGCGGGGCCGGCGCCCTCGCAGAAGCGGGTGATGCCGGCGCCGGTGCCGGTCGATTCGATCACCGGGGTGCGGCGGCCCTTCTTCGCCTCGACGAAGGCGGCCGCCACTTCCTTGGTGAAGGGATAGACGGTGGAGGAGCCGACCACGCGCACCTCACGCGGGGAAATGGCGGAAATCGCATCGCATGCGGCGAGCGTGAACGTCGCGAGCACAAACAGGCCTAGCCGGGCAAGCATCGCATTCCTCCCCATCCGTTACGAGTCGGGGGGCGCAGAACATATGCGTCCGCCGATCCTCTTCTCCGCCTCCAGGGTTACCGCTGTGTGACAAATTCGTGACGCGCTGACGCATTCGGACAGCGGCGGCGGTTGCGCGGGCATGCTATTGCTAGTGACTCGCAACAGTGGAGCGGCTATCGCGTCTCCGAATCGCCGAAGAGGCCGCTAGACATGCACAGGTTCGAAGCGCTCCGGCGGCGGGGCGACTTGGCGCTCCGTATCCTCGCCGCGTTGCCGCTCGGCTATGCGGTCGCGACGCTGTGGGCGATGGCGCTGTCGCGCATCCTGCCGATGCCGCGCGCGGATGCGACGACGACGGGGATGCTCACCGCCTTCGCGATCTGCGCGGTCGCGGCGATGTGGTCGTTCGCGGCGAAGAGCGGCTGGCGCGCCGTCTGGGTGCTGGCGGTGGCGGGCGGCGTCGCGGCGGCGATCACCTGGGCGGCGATGGCCGGGGGCGCGGCATGAGCGAGCTCGGCGAGAAGGGCTTCCGCCAGTCGCAGGCGTTCCTCCACACCTGGTCGGGGCTGCTGCTCGGCTGGCTGCTGTTCGCGATGTTCACGGCGGG